>DASXEJ010000296.1 GCA_036490175.1 Pirellulales bacterium
CAGCCGTTGGAGCCGTTCTACAAGCAATAGCTTGGCTCCCGGGCGCGCGTGATCAGCTTCGCATCGGACAATTGGTCTAGCCCGGTCGTGTCGCCGATCGACTGTAGCTTGTCCATCTCCTGCCACGTTTCGTAGTCAGCGGTCACAAGTGCGTCACGGACCGTCACGCGCGGCGCGCTCTCCGATCAATTGAGCGGGGGGAACGCCAAGCCGTACTTGCGCGCCAGGCGCGCTCGGAGCGCGGCGCCGTGCCGGTTGATCTCGTCGCACTTCCGGCGGTGTTGTTCTTCGCCGGAACGCCACGAGCCGGCGGCCCCTTTGCGATCGGCGGCGCTCGCGGAGCCAAGCAGCGATGTGGCCCGCTCGTTAAGGGTCACTTCCTCCCGATACCAGGCCATCAGTTCGCGCCCAAGCTGCAGGGCCTCGGCATCGACGCCGCGCGCGTCGAGAGCGCCGAGCGCTTCGGAGGCGAACCGACCGGCCTTCAATCGCGCCCCCACGAATTCGCCGGCATTGGCTGCCGTCACGTTCGCCGGCGGGGCGCGCATCGCCGATTCCCGCGCGATGACGTCGTTGAGCGCGTTCCAGTAGCCGAGGGTCGTCTGTCCCGCAGAGGGCTTTTCTGCTGCCGGCTGTTCCGCACCGCGTTTTCGCGGAGGCGTCTCGATTTCCTGCGCGGACACGGCCGGCCTTCGGGTCGGCAAAGCGGGGTGCTCTTGTCGGTCTGCTAGCGAATCGTCGATTTCAGCCGACTCCTCTGTTGCGGCCTCAAGCTCCGCCAAGCGTCGTGCGAGCTGTTTCTTTTCGAGGACGGCAATCCGTTTTTTGAGCGCCTCGACCTCGGGATCGGGAGATAGCGCGTCGGCGGAAGGCGAAGTCGCGGGAACGGCGACTACGACGGCGTCGGTCTTACCTGCCGAGATTCCGCCTTTGAACAAAAGGACCCCGACGAGAAGTCCGCCGATCAATCCGCCCGCGATGACCGTCCGTTCACCGTTGTGCATGGCCGCCTCATCGAACTCGACACGTCATGGGGCGCGGCATCGGCGCAGCTGCTCGACAATGAACTCTAGCTCATGCCGGAGAAACGGGCCGCGATTCTGTCGTTTTTTTTCGGACCTCCGCAGCATCTCTACTTCTCCGGCCGTTCCAGCAGCCGGCGGAGGGACCGACAGAATGGCACTACCGACGCTGGAGCCGATCGCAGACGCGAACGCGACCAACAGCGCGAACAAAATGGAGTCGCTGGCACGCGTGATGTGATTACCCCTTGTCCGCGTTTGTTCGTGACTTGTCCGCGATAGCGTGAAAATGAACCTACCGGAGAGCTTGGCAGCGTTTCCCGGCGCGTTTAGAAGTCCGCTGGGCTGGACGTCCGATGGGACTACGATGTTCCTGATACTGGGATACCGAGTTTGCCAAGAATCAGAACATCGCGGTAAATGCAGGCACGAGCGCCCGTAGCGCATCATCCGCATTGATGATGTGTCTGTGATCGTCGCCAAGGCGTCATCCGAGTTACGGACGGCGGAGCAAACATACCCACGGCTTGCAGCCTGATCTTGTGGCTTGTAGCGGCGTAGAAACCGCCAGCGGGGTGCGAACCGCTGGCGGTATTTTTATTTTGCCAGATTGGCAGCCACAGAATGGCTCAGAAATTGCGCCGACGGGACCGCTTGACCTTGGAGACATACCTTTTCGTCATTGCCACAACATTCACATTAGGTCATAAACCCCATGACCTGAACACATTATAGAGCGTGCGACCAAATTTCCGGAAAATGGCCGGCGATTCCCTAGTTATTTTTGGGGTGCTTGGCGAATCTAGACGGACGGCATGGACGTGCCCAAAAAATGGCCAATGAGGCGTCAAAATGTACACGCTACGGCCAGACTGCTAGTTTTCGGATCAGCTAATGAACGGGGGATTGTCCATGCTTCACACTCTTTGTCGCTACCTTTGCGCGCTTGCCATTCTCTCAATGGCTTCTCAAGCGCACGCGGGTTTCCTCATTGGAAGCGCCGCCAACTATGCCGTTTTGGTTGAACCCCATCTGCATAACGTCCAGTTGACCAGCGATTCTGGTATCACTGGAAATCTCGGGGTAGGCAGCCCGGTCAACTCTGTCGGGCTGTCCGGCGGGACAATTCATGGCAACGTAGATTTCTCTGCCGCGCAGCCATCCGGCGGGCCCAACTTTGGCGGCACCGTCACCGGCACAGTGTCAAACACCGTCGCTGCCGTGACTTCGGCCCTTACCACGATGAACTCACTCAATACGACGTTGGGCGCTGAGCCAGGCACAACCTTGGTGATTTCGGGCAGCGGCCAAGTCATCAATGCCTCTTCCGGCACGATAGACGGCAACGGCAATGAAGTTTTCTCCGTCGCCTCGAATAAATTTAACAACAACAGCGGCGGAATCACGATCAACGGGACCGCGAGTCAATACGTGGTCATTAACATCGCCAACGGCAACAGCAATGAGAAATTCAACGGCGCGTTTAGCCTTTCGGGCGGGATTACGTCTGACCACGTACTGTACAATTTCGTTGGCACGGGCGGGGAATTAGGCGGTGCTGCGAACCAAGCGATCGCGAACGGCATCTTTTTGGCACCAAACATGAAGGTCAACGTCGATGCCGTTAATCTCCACGGTCGCCTAATTGGTGGCGGAAGTGCATCAAGCAATAACGATTTCCAAATCGTCTCCAATGCTTTCGTGACCGCCCCAGTGTCCGTGCCCGAGCCGGGCAGCATTGTGCTAGCCGCTTTGGGCCTTATCGGGTTGGCCGCGTGGCGTCAGCGCCGCAAGACGACCACATAGTCCCGACGGATCAAGCGATTCAAACACAACGACCCCAGGCGACATTGATCGTCTGGGGTCGTTTCATTGACGTCCACAGTGGCTGGTCAACGGACGATCAAGGGTGGTTCGCGAGCGATCAAGAATTTCCTCAATACCGACGCAAATCCCGGGTGGATGAGGATGGTACGGGATTTGCCCAGTCTCTCAGGCTTCGGCAGTCAACCACATACAGCCGGCCGGACAAGTCTTTGGCGGATAGGAATGTCCCAACGAATCGAGTTGAATCCACTCACTGAACACCACCTCTATTTGGTGCTGTTCATCACGAACGCTGGCGGCATATAGAAGCCCGTCGCGTCTCTGAATGTCGCGCTGCGCGCCAGCGCGATTCCCTACCCAGGTCGATTCCTCGATTTGAGGCGCGCCCCTAGTGCGCTCAAGTTTAAGCGGAGATAGCTACGCAATGGCTAATGATGTGAACGTCCGGTGCCCCAAGTGTTATCACGATACTGCAAAGGTGGTCGGCCAAACAGCAGACTTAGACGATTCTGGGAAGGCGGTCGCGACAATCTCTGACTGCCGATGCGAGCGTTGTGGTCATATGTTCAAACGAACGAGCGACCCACCTGCCGCGAAGGATCACTAGCTCCTTTTATATGCTGTTGGCCCGGTCGGATTGCCGTCCTGCGGTGTTCAATCTTCGGGCCTGGCTGCTTAGCGGCTCCCGGGCTGGCCGCTGGGTGGATTGACTAACGACTACCCAGCGGTCTTTTTATTGACGCCGCGCTCGTACTCGCTAGACTGGCGGCCGTGGGCAGCGATGCTCATACCGGGGCGCTCGAAGTTGCTCTGCCCCATGCGACGGGCGGCCCTCTGCCTAAATAAAGCAACCTCGGTAGCAATTGCTACCGAGGTTGTTTCGTTTGCTGGAATCGGTATGCCGGTGAGCGGTACAATAGCTCGCATGTCTACAATGCCTCCGATCCGCCGCCGCTGGTTCCAATTTGGACTTGGGACATTATTCATATTGATGGCTGTCATCGCAAGTTTTCTAGGCCATTACCTCAACTGGATATGGGAAAGGCATGCTCTGATCGCGGACGATGACGCAACCCGTATTGCTGAGGGTTTTGCGCCTGATACTGCAGTCGCTGGAGTGAACGTGTCCGCCCCGCCAATGCTTAGGCTCTTTGGCGAGCCGGGCTGGCACACGATTCATATTATGGCTGATGGATGGGGCGAGTATACGGACGACGATCGGCGCAAGATCAAGCGCACGAGGGCGCTATTTCCCGAGGCATATGTGCGGACCTTCCACCGCAAGGACGGCCGTTTCTTCACCTGGGAGCCAGAGGCGTTCGGTCTATGATCGCAGCCCTGGCGGCTTCTTTATGCGCGGTACAATAGGTCGCATGTCAGATGGCTCTACGACGCGCCGCCGCTGGTTCTCTTACAGCCTGCGATCGGTGTTTTTCCTCCTAACCCTGGTAGCCATTGGTTTGGGTTGGGTGGCGTCTGAGCGAAAGCGGTCAGAGCGTGAACTCCTGATTGCCGAAGATCTTAAAACGAGAGGGGCGCGTATTGACATAGCAGGACGTTTTGATGGCTCTGACCCGTTTTCGCAACCAGCCTGGTGGCAACGGTCGCTGTCGAGAGTCTGCGGCCAGAAAGTTCGGCAGGTCATCGTCGATGGCCCGAGTTTCTCAGGAGAAATCCCCGAGGTTGCAGCCCTTACGAAGCTTTCCGGCATTGGTTTGCACTGGACTCAAATTCGCGACCTGTCGCCGCTGGCGAAACTGACTTCTCTCGAAAATATCACGGTCGATGGCGGTCCAGTGAGCAATATTTCCCCGCTCGCCGAACTAACGAACTTAGTCGGCCTTGATCTCAATGTCAGTGGCGTTAAAGACGTGTCTGCACTTGCAAAGCTTGGGAATCTGACCGTACTTCGCTTGCAAACCTCTGGGGTCACGGACTTGTCACCGCTCGTCGGTCTCAAGAAGCTACGGTACCTCAACGTTCGACAAACGCCAATCAGCGACGAGCAAATCGAGTTGCTGAAGTCGGCACTTCCGGATTGTGAAATTGATAAATGACGCCGGATGCCCCAAGCTCCTGACGATTGCGTTGTTCATGTTGACCTCAAGTCGTATTTGTAGGTGGTGTGACGGTGCGCCATACGGTTAGCGAGTCACTGACCGGGCATCCCGGTATGGGTGCTGGCGACGATCAGCAAATCGAGACTGCCCGGACGATGACCGTGGGCAGCACTGGATACAGCGGAATATGGTCGCGGTGCTGTAGGCTCATCATTTCGCCACCCCGCCACGGTATTCGGGTGTGTTCATCAGCTCCGGGTTGACCATCGCCAGGGCGGTAGCCTTCGCGTCTGCCTTGTCGTCCGTGAAATAGTCGGCATTTGGCATGCGCTGCCCGGCCGAACCGTATGCCTTGACGCGGTACTCTTCAACGTCGCGGTTGTAGATGATCTTGGTACGTGCAATTCTCATCGTAGTACCTCGGCCAGCCGAGTGAAGTGAACGGAGCCAAAGACGTGGGCGACGTAGTAAACGACGAAGCAACAGAAAACGATGAGGCACGGATTCAACGGCTCTGGCTTGTTCCGCAGATAGTAGAACAAGCGCGGCTCTGTATCTGGCATGGTGTGAAACCCCTTGTCCGTAAGTTGTCCGCAACTTGTCCCCGAGAGCAGCAACAAGAGCCGCTTTCGGTGTTGACGGACCGGACAGGGATTGCAGAACGACCGAGAGATAAGGGGTTAGGTGGTCGTTCCGGCCGTATTAGAAGTCCGCTGCTCTATCCAGTTGAGCTACGGGCGCTTGTGCCTGAATTTACCGCGATGTTCTGATTCTTGGCAAACTCGGTATCACAGGCTGGGCGCCCAATGGGACTACGATGTTCCTGATACCGGCAACGTCATGACCAAGACTACCGACAAATGGCCGGAGAGCAAGGCGCAGACATCTGACGCCGCTTTTCCGCTGTTTCGGCGGGCCGGCGCCCGCTGGGTAATGCAGGTCTGTGCCAAATTCGCCTGCATTGGCAGAGGCGCTGACGATTCACGCGGCGGGAGCGACCCCTCTCATTGCGACCCCGTTGTGCTATGCGAAGGGCGGGCTGCTTCTTACGGGTCACACTTTGCCCAAATGGGACTCGATCCTATTCGCGCGATGTCCGCTTGTCGTATTCAATCATCGGCCTGATCGCCGTCCTTAATGACGAAGCGGGCCTTCAACCGCGCGACTTCGCTCGCCAGGCCTGCCAACTTCACGGAACGCAATACCTCGTCGAAATCCTTATACGCCGCCGGCGCTTCGTCGAGCGGATACATGCGGCAATTGGTCAGGATGTCTGAGTCCACGAAGGAACGATCAACCTCGGCTTGGTCGAGGGCCCGCTTGGCGGCCTTGCGTCCTAGCTGTCGGCCGGCGCCGTGATTCACGCTGTAGCAACTGATCGCGGCACCCGGCTCGGCGACCATCACTGCCGAGCCTGCTTGCGGATTCCCAGGAAGCAAAATCGGATGACCGCTGTCAGCAAAGGGAGTTCCGCGCAGCGCATGATGCCCAGCGGGGAATGCGCGGGTGGCGCCCTTGCGGTGGACCCAGGCCTGGCGATTGTCCACGATTTCCTTGCGCGCGATGTTGTGGCTGATGAAATACACCAATTGGCCGGTGGTGCCCGGCAGGATTTCCTGAAATGCTTCCAGGACCAGCGCATTGATCAGCAGATGATTGACCGTAGCGAAATTGGCGCCGAGCGCCATGTCGTCCAAGTAGGAATCCGCCTCGGGCGTGCCCAACGGAGCATAGACCAACTCGCGGTCTGCTCCGGGCAGCGGAATATCCCATTGAGCAAACTTCGCCTGCAGCGCCTTGAATTGGCCGGTGGCCAGTTGATGACCAATCCCGCGCGAGCCACAATGCGAGAGAAAGGCCACCGCGCCGTCGACGAGTCCAAATGTTCGCGCCACTCGTTGGGCGCGTTCGTTGGCATGAACGTGCACGACTTCACACTCGCCGAAATGATTACCGCCTCCGTACGAGCCAAGTTGCGAGACCTTGGCGGCGAAGCGGTGCATGCTCGGCAACAATCGTTCGAGCCGCAGCGCGAGCGAATCCGTCGAATCGTCGTGCCCTACGTGCGAAGAGTCTTCGCAACGGCTAACCCACTCGACCGGAATGCCCAGTTGTTCGCAGACGCCGGCCGAAGCCCCTTCGATAAGGACTCGCTGGCCGAGTTCTTCGCCGACGTGGCGCGACTTGGGGGCGTTTCGCTTTCCCCGGCCCGCGCCTGTGGGCGTGCGCTCGCAGATAGCGTTGATCAGGGCCCGCCGCGTTGCGCGATCGACGACCGCAGCGGCCGGCAATGAAGTCTGCAACAGGCTCATCGAGCACTTGATATCGACACCGACCGGACCGGGATAAACGTGCGTGGGCGAAACCAGCACGCAGCCCACCGGCGCGCCGTAACCGCAATGTGCGTCGGGATTGAGAACCAGGTCCGTGACTCCCGGAGCGGTTCGCGAGTTGAGGGCCTGCTGCAAGCAAAGCGCGTCAAATGTCGCTCGGATGGCCTCGGTACCAATCACCGTGATGGGCTTGTGCTTTCCGCCTGCCGGCAGGATCGCCGTCGCCTCGCCGTTGGCAATCATGGAAAACTTGCCCTCATCGGCTACTGTATCGCGTTGCATGGCGGGCTCTCTTTCAATAGGCGGCGACAAGTTACGAAGAAACGTTCTGCTGCTCTAACCAGCTGAGCTACAGCGCCGGCAGCTGCTCGGCCTCGGCGCGGAATCGCATCCGTTCGTCGTTCTTCGCCTCGTTCTTCTCCATCCACTCGACGTCCGATTCGAATAGCCGCTGGTCAGGGGCTAGTCAGGCGATGGGAGTCGAACCAGTCGAAGATTTCCTTGACTGAACTGATCGCCACCGACATGTGATCGCCGTCGGCGTACTCCAGGTACTTGACGTCGAAACCGAGCTCCTTGGCCTTCTCGGCCACCTCGCGACAGTCGGCCACCGGCACGATCGCGTCTTTGACGCCGGCCACGATGATCAGCGGTATCTTGCGGCCCGAATTGAGCCCGTTTGCGATGAAGGGCAACATTTTTGATCCGGCAATCGGAGCTAATGCAGCGAAGCGATCGCGATGCTCAAGTCCGATGAACCATGTACCGGCTGATCCCATGGAATGTCCTGCCAGATAAAGCCGGGCAGGATCAATGTGGTAATTCGCCTGCATCAGCGAGATCACGTCGAGCACGTCCTGCTGCGCGCCGTTCTCCTTGAGATAGTTGCTGGTCGGTCCGCGGCCGTTGGCCGCGACGATGATATACCCCCGCTCTTCGGCTAACTTGGGCCACACCTTCTCATAGCGATCAAAGAAATTGTTCTCGTCCCCTCCGGCTCCGTGCAACAGCGCGATCAGTGGGTAGGCCTTTGCCTGGTCGTAGTTCTTAGGCAGGTAGAGACGGTACGGCACCAGCTTGCCATCGAAATTCGAGCGATAGGCTAGCCGCAAGTCACCGCGAGCATCGGCCAGTGGGTCGCGGCCGTCCTTGAGAGCGGCGGCCAATTGTCCGGCCCGCTCAAGTTCCGCGTCAAAATCCATCAGCTCAAAGAGTGCATTGCCGCGCCGCCGATAGGCGGAGTGCAGGTAGCCTGTCAGGTTTTGGAAGTTGCCGCCCAGATACGTCTGATGCGCAAGTTTGATGGTCTCCAACAGGTATCGCGCGGTTAGAGCCGCAGGGCTTTGCTGCGCGCCAAGCAGTTCGAGCATCTGTTCGCTCGCGGCAAGGCGCTTGTTGAGATCCTTGACGATCACGAACGTGCGAAAATATTCAAACAGATCCGCGCCCTCGCCGTTCTTCAACGTAGCTCGCAACAGGTGCGTTCCCGGACCCACCAGCTTCGAGGGATCGAAGATGAGGCCGGCCGTTTCGCCGCTATGACGCCCTTTGACGTCGAACAGCGCAATGCCCGGCTCGACGGCGGCGACCTTTGTGCCATCGGACGCGAGGATATCGAGCGCCAGGCGATACGGCCCCGCCGCGGCCGGCGCGTCAAATAGAAACGTGACGCGGGTTTGCAGTAGCTCTTTGGGAGCAAGCACCTTCTTCTGAATGCTGAAATCGAGCGCCGTCGTCAATTCCGTTTCGGGCGTCCACTCCTTGCCGGCTATCAGAACCAATGCGTGCGTATAGCCGCGATATGCGTTGACCGGGTCGAGCAGCACGCTCTGGTTCGCCGACTCTAAGAGCGGCATGATCTGGCTCGTGTCTCCACCGGCCAGCTTATAAGGCATCAGCATCGAGCTGGAATTCAATCTCCCGAAACGAGCGTCGTCCGGAGTAATTTGCGCGGTTACCGGCGCCAGCGCCAGGATCGCAAGGATCAGTATTGTCAGGGAGAGCACGGCTATCGGCAGCTTGGCTTTGGACATCGTCTTCCTCATTCGTTCAGCTAGAGGTTTTGCCTTGCGGTCGAAGCTGCGCCATGTCGGCGGTCAGCAACGCGCCAGTGATTTGCGCCATGGTCGCGACTTGCGTAACAAAATGTTGGGCGTCGAGGGCCTCGATACGGGCTCGCGTCGACCAGTAACCGGTCATCGAGCCCATGGTGGCGCTGCCGGGCACGCCAATTCGCCCCGCAATGGCGCCCAGCCCATACCAGGGGCCTTGATCGCCGCCATGCATTCCTTTTCTGCCTGGGCACTGCACCTGTACCCGCTTCAGACCGTTGTCCTTCACGGCAGCGATGGCCAGGTCCAACAACGCCTGGTTGTTCGTGACCCAAACCGTCGATGGCTCAGGCTGGCCGGTGCGATGCCGCGGTTTATTCGGCAGGTCGAGATACTCAACCTGTCCCAAATGTTCGATGCCGACCGCCGCCACGACCGACTTGTAGAAATCCGGGTGCTTCGCGGCGTAATCCTGCTCGGCAAACGCGCGTTCTGCGCCGGGCATATAGTGGCGCGCGTCGAGAAAAATCATCACCGTGCGCGGGCGTTCTGTCTGCGGGATTTGAGAGAGGTAATGAACGATGCCCAAAATGCCGAAAGCGCCGTTGTCTTGCGAGATCGAGGGGCCGTCGGTGTGCGTGACTAGCATTACCTGTTCCTCGGCGGGCGTGCCGTAGTGCTTGCCGGGCAGAAAGCCAAACAATTGGTACGGCGCTGCCTTTTCTGTTTGGGCGATCAGCCGCAGCGTGGCCTGCGTGCCCGAGTTGGCCGCTGCGATTGCCTCGGCGCCCGCCTCGCGATCGAGCAACAGCGTGGGCAAGTTGTACCGTGCCGGCACTGGAAAGTTGTATGTGCCCGCCAACGCCTCGTAAGACAGGTCGACCACCCACAACATCCCCGCGGCGCCGGCCTTCTGGAGCTCGTCGGCATGACCTTGCACGTTCATGCGGCCAAACGGGCTTGAGCCGATGCCGGCGGAATTTGGAACCAGCGGATTCGGAAACGTCTCGGCCTCGGAGAGATATTCGTAATCGCCGAACGGGCTTGCGGCCCGCGCTCCGCGCACTTCCCAAAAAGGTGGCCCCGGCGGAATGACAACGATCTTGCCCTTGAGCGCTTCGCCCGACATTCCCTGTCGGTAGGCAACCAGGGCGCCAGTCACGCCGGCGGCTGCCGTCATGCCCGAATTGGCGCCGTAGCTGGCAACTCGTATTTTCTTGCCGTCGATGGTGAGCGTCCAGTTCGTGTCGTCGGGCCAGTCACTGGTGAACCACCGGTCATAGGTCCAGGCGTTGCGAAAGACGTCCGTGACACCTCGCGCGCGCAGCTCCCGTTCGGTGATCTCGAGAAAGTTTTTCCATGACGGGCTGCCCGCGAGCGTCGGCCCGCCCAACGAATCCTTTGCCACGTGCCAGGCCTGCGCCTCTTTGGCCGTAATCAAGAACGGCTGATGGATGCGAGTCAGATGCGGGCTAACGGCTTCCGGTCCAAGAGCATTGGCAGCCGATGCGGAAAATGCAGCCGGTCCCAACGCAATGCCCGCCCCCAACCCCCGCACGAATGTTCGGCGTTTCATTTCGGCCTGTCTCCCGCAACCACTGTGAATGGCGAGCCAAAAAGCCAGCGTTTGGGCGATTGAAAAAACCAGCGCCCGAAGTGATACGAGCAGCTTAACCCGCCGACGGCGGGTTGTCTCGGTGGTTTCGCGGCGCGCAAGACCTTATCAGTTATCGCGAAGCGCCGAAAGTCGCTCGAAATCCGACCTTCAGAGCGGGTACTCCCCATTCGTGCGCGAGACTTTGCGTTATCTTTTCCCGACTACTGGGAGTGTTGTTCTCTCAATCGGCAGCGTCGATACGACGGAGCCGCAAAACATTGGCAGGATGCGCCGATCAAGTTTTCGGTGAGCTGACATCGAAAGCAATCTCAGCGAGCGAACTCTCTGCGGCCACCGGCAAGAATTAGGTATTCGTCGGCAGTGATGACAACGACTGCACTGCAGTGGTACTGGCTTTGCGGTCGGGCGACTATCTTGCCCGTCGGCCAAATCGATACAATGGAGCCGCTTGTTGCCCGACAAATCGGTTGATTCAAAACGCGCGGTCGAGAGGAGGCAAAATCCTATGACGTCGATGGTTGGGCTGATCGGTTGGTCGTTGTCGCCTTCAAGTGTTGGCCCATGGACGACAAGCACGCTTGTGTTCTTTGTCGTTGCCCTTGGCGGGGCCGTTCTTCGTTCCGAGGAACATGATATTGACGGTCCTCTCCGGGATCGAGTCACTCATTACGCGATTTTAAGTACAGGCCCGTCCGGCGGCGGCAAGCTTGCTGGTTTCTATTGGGAAACCAACCAGCTCATGAATGCCGCACTTAGGGAATATGGCTATCTCGACGAAGCGATTTACCGGCTTTCGGAATTCGGCATCACTCAGGGACAGGACATCGACGGTCGCTCGACACTGTCAAATCTTCGTCAGACCCTTGATCACCTACGGCACATAATCAAAGAACAAGACGATCTATTCATTTTCCTGATTGGGCACGGCAAGCCCGCCGGCGGCGACTTCACGTACACGATGGTCGACGGCGATCTTACAGCGACGGAATTGAAGGAACTCTTGGATCGCCTTCCCACTCAAAAACTGACCATCGCCCTTCATCCATGCTTCAGCGGAGGATTTATTCCGAAGATCAGCGGCAAAGGCCGCGTCATCGTCACGTCGACCAGCGATTCCGAGGTCAACGCCATTCCGTGGGCAGAGGCGTTTATCCGAGCGTTGTCTCCGGGTGGAACGAAACAAGCCGTCTCCATTAAAGATGCGTACGTCGCTGGTCTTGAACCCGGACGCCAGCGGTACGGAACAGACGTCAAGGAGCATCCATTGCTCGATGACAATGGTGATGGGATTGGCCACTTCGGCGAACAGAAAGTCGTGGACGGCGATGGACGAGTTGCCGCTGATCGATTTCTCGGCGATCGCGGTCGCCTGCTTCGATTCAGCGAGAGCGCCGTCCGAACACTACGCAAGCAAAACAGCTCGCTGATTTTGTGCGACCGAACTCGCCTCGCCGACATATTCGTAACTGAGGCAGTCTATCTCGGTAAGTTGGGAGGGTACAAGGACGATCCCGGCGCGAACTCAACCAGCGTAGATGATCATCGTGCGTGGGCACTCGATCACGACCCGCGTATGCTTTCGCTTAATCTTGTCGATAAGTACCTAGTTCAGTTCGATCGTCAGGCTAGCTCGGGAAAGGCGGCGGCTGATCATTTCTACGCGGAGGCCTCAGCGCGTCTGGCATCCTATGGAATTGATTTGGGCAACAGCGGCACCAACGTCGATATCTCCCCGCCACATTTCGAATGGGCCAGTCGCACCTCCATAGAGCGTGTTCGCGACGAGCTTGAGGCCAAAGTCCGCGCACTAATTGTAGGTGCGAGTGATTGTCAAAAGCGGTGAAATATGGATTTGACTCGTCAGAGTGCAAATCGGCGGTATGCGATTGATCGTCTTGAATGCTTTTCAGCGATGAGGCATTACAGTCGAGGGTGGACTGATAAAATCGGTGGTGAAGTCGGTCCTAGCCCAGGTATCGCCGGCGCATGGACGTCTTTGGGCTTTCCTAGCGGTCGCGGCAGCAATGAATGGCAGTGCGCCGAGCCCATGTTGAACTGACCGAGGCTTCCCTGGCTATTGCCTCCGGACACGCCCTCATTGGTGACTTCGTTGCCCATACGCTCGAAAGCCCGGTTCACCAACAAGCCGGACGATCGCCAAGCGGACGCCGCCTACGCGCACAATGTCGCCTGACAGGCAACCGGGGGCTAACTATAAAAGGAGCAAGGTCGACGCTGACAGCCTCCGGTGAGATCCTGATTGATTTGCCACTTGGACTCGCGCATGCCGATGCTGGCGCCAGCGGTTGATCTCGTCGCATTGTCAGAAATCGCCTATCGCGCTTTCTTAGAGGGACGACTATGTTTCGCCATTGCCTGGCAGTCACCGTATCTGTGTTGTCGCTTTCGGCCGCCGTGCGCGGCGCCGACTTGAACGCCTACGAGCCGCCGCCCGAGGGCAAGGTTAGGATCGTGCGTGACACCTACGGTGTGCCGCACATCATCGCCGCGCGCACCAGGGACATCTACTTCGGCGCCGGATATTGCCAGGCGGAGGACCAAGTCGAACAAATCGGCAAAAACTACCTGCGCGCCGCCGGTCGCAGCGCCGAGTTCGAGGGCATATCCGGTCTGGGCATGGACTATTTGGTGCGAGCGTTCGGTGTGCCCGCTCGCGGGGACGCCTCGTACGAGCAGCTTCCTGTCGAGCACCAGCAACAACTGGTCGGGTTCGCCGCTGGCGTGAATGCATGGCTCAAGGAACTTCGCGATCAGGCGCCAGCCTGGATCGAGCCGGTCCGCCCACAGGACGTCATGCGGTTTGCCACGTATTCCGATATGCAGTTCACGCTGTCGCATTGCTTCCACGATCTCAACCGCGCCGGCGTCAAGTTCAACGCGGCCGAGGTGACCGCCGTGCTCGCCGACCGCCACGCCACGTTTGGGTCGAACCAGTTCGCCATTTCGCCACTGCGATCGGCAACCGGCGCGGCGCAACTGTCGATGGACCCGCACCTGCCGTACACCGGCTTCCACCGCTGGTACGAGCAGCACCTGATCGGCCCCGAATTCAACGTGATGGGGGCCTGCTTCTGCGGGTTGCCGTACATCAGCATGGGGCGCAGCGACGCTAGCGCCTGGTGCATGACTGTCAACGCCCCTGACCTGGGCGACATGTTCGTGTTCGATATCAATCCAGACGATCCCAACCAGTACCGCGATATCGACGGCTGGCGCAAGTTTGACGATCGCGAAGAATTATTCCTCATTCGCGATGGCGAGAAGAAGGCCGAGCGGCGATTGCCGGTGCGCTGCACTGTGCTGGGCCCGATGGTCGCCCAGCAGAATGGCAAGGCCTATGTGTTCGCGCTGCCCTGGAGCGAGCCGGCCGAGTCCGCCAATCGAGCCCGGCAATTCGGCGCCATGGCCAGGGCCAAGAGCGCCGGTGAGTTTCGCGACGCCTTGCGGTCGCTGGGTTTGGTGATGGGCAACGTGGTCTATGCCGACGCGGCCGGCGATATCTTCTACATTTCCAACGGCCGCATTCCCAAGCGCGACGGCCGCATTTCAAGTCACGATCCCCGGCCCGGGCACGAAAGCTGGGCCCGCTGGCAGGGCTTTCACTCGCTCGACGAATTGCCGCAGGTGCTCAATCCGCCCTGTGGGTACGTGCTGAACACGAACAGCGGGCCGCAGAACGTCTGTCCCGATGTGGCCCCACGGCCCGTGGATTTTCCCAGCTACCTAATGGGCCACGAGGCCAACAGCCGTTCGCGCCGCCTGTCGGCACTGTTGGCGGCGGACGAGAAGATTACGGTCGACGAGATGCGCGCCTATGCCACCGATACCCGGGTTGAAGCCGCCGACCTATGGCTGGACAAGCTGGTCGACCGCATCCGGGACCATCAGGCCAAAAACGCGGCAACGATAGCCGCCGATGACGCTACCTTGCTAAAGGAAGTAGTCGCCGTACTGGCGGCCTGGGACCGCCGGGCCGATCTCGATTCCCGCGGTGGCGCGTTGTTTTTTGTCATCTGCACGCAGCCGCAGTTTCTTGCAGCAATGGACGAACCAGATTTTAACAAAGCCGCAGACACGATTCTCAAACAGGCGCGCCTCGCCAAGCAGCGCTGGGGTGCGCTCAACGCCCCCTGGAGCGATTTCTGCCGGATTCGCCGCGGTGACGTCGAGCTGGGGCTGGTCGGCTGCGGTCAGGGTGAAGAACGCTTCGCTTCGTTTATTACGCTGCGGCCCAGTTTCGGGCCAGTGCGGGACGAGCGCATGTACAGCATCGGCGGCTCGAGCTACGGCATGGTGGTCGACTTTTCCAACGGCATTCGCGCGGTAAGCTGTCTGCCGTTCGGTGTAAGCGAACATCCCCAGTCCAAACACTTTGCTGATCAATTGCCGCTCTACGCCAAAGCCGGTTTCAAGCCAGCTTGGTTCGACCCCGATGAAATCCGTGACCACACGGAAAGCCAGCGGGAGCTGACCACTGCCGAATAGTGCGATATGCGCCGACAAGCACGCCGTGAACGCCGCAGGGACCTTAGTAAGTGGAGTTGCCTGGCTCGTTGTTGTCGCGACCGGCTAGCCGAGAAGCAAAGGACATGCGCTCGCTGGGCTCTTCGATGTCCGCACGTCTGGAAGGCCCGGACGACGGGATTGTCCAGGGCCTCGAACAAACCTCCGTAGAAACTGGTTAATGTGCGAACGACGATCTGACACTGAGAATACCAACAACTACAATCTGGCAACGCGAGTGTGACTACCATTTGCCGGCGCAGTATGCTCCACTGAGTTGTGCGCATCATCAAGAATCGGGAAAGAAAGCCATGGTTCGATATCACTTAAGAGTTGGTGCCGTTGTTGTGCTTCTTTTGGGGATCTCCAGCATATCCACAACCCTGTGGGCGATCGAAGGGACGGAACTGGATTACAAGCCCGACGTCACGTACGCGACGGTCGCGGGCGAGGAGCTGAAGCTCGACCTGGCGATCCCCAAGGGGCTGGATCACGCCGTGCCGGCGATCGTTGTTATTCACGGCGGCGGCTGGTTGGCCGGCAAGCGCCAAGACATGACTTCCGTCGCCAAGGAGGTCGCCGCCCGTGGCTACGTCGCGGCAACGATCAGTTATCGCTTTGCTCCTAAACACCGTTTTCCAGCACAGGTCGAAGACTCCAAATGCGCAGTCCGCTATCTGCGCGCGCACGCCAATGAATTGAATATCGATCCAACGAGGATTGGGGCCTATGGTGTATCGGCGGGCGCGCACCTGGCGATGATGCTTGGCGCGCTTGACTCGGCCGACGCCATGGAAGGTGACGGCGGAAATCCCGAGCAGCCGAGCAAAGTGCAAGCCGTGGTCAGCTTCGTCGGTCCGGTCAATCTGGCTGGAGAGAACTATACCCCGACGCAGGTGCAGATTCTGACAGCTTTCCTGGGAGGCGATCCGAAAGAGAAGCAGGCTGAGTGCCGCTCGGCTTCGCCCATCACGTACCTTAACAAGGGCGATGCACCGACCCTGTGTTTCTTTGGAACCAAGGATCCACTTGTCTCGTACGACCAGGCGTTGCAAATCGCCACGGCGCTTACGAACTCCGGAGTGCCAGGACGAGTTGAGATGATCCTTGGCGCAGGCCACGGCTGGGGCGGCAAGGAACGAACGCGCACACATAATGCCACGATGGCGTTCTTCGACGAACACTTGAAGAAGTAGCCGTTGGAGCATCCCCTATGAACTGTGGATCTTGAGGTTCACAATAGGTCAAAGTCACCAACCGCGGATTCATTCTTCATCGCGCGCCCAAGACGAACCGTCAGGGGTGTTGTGCGACCAAGGTCACGCCCACCTTACGCAGTGGGAATCAAGTTGCTGCCATCTTCAATTGAATTGTAGAATCGCCGAAGTTTGGGACATTTGACGCCTATTAATATCGGTTCTATCATGCGCAACGAAATCGATTCCTGTCGCTACCTGTATCTCCGCGCGGTTGACGAGCCGGAGGAACTGCGCCTACGGGTTGTGGTCGATGAAGCTAGAGCAACGGGTTCGCCGGAAGATTTAGGAGTTGCCGGAAACGTCGTAAGTGGCTATGGACCGATCGTGTCGGACGTCGGCTGCCGTTCGTTCGAGTTGATATGGGCAAGTTATGTCGCGTACTCCGTGCGCAACGAATCGTTTTGTTGCCTAGATAAAGCCGAGGCATGGACGGGGCGATTGCTTTGCAAGTACTCGAAATCGCATTTCCTGAACTACGTAAAACAGGCAACGATTGCGCGAGACGACTACCCCGGGCCGGTCCATCATTGGGGCGTGAATTGCCTTAATCATATCGTCGACGTTGCATCTATTGTCGAGCCTACTGTTCGACTAATCGGTTGACTTTTGCAATGTATCAACGGCAGGCGCGTCTGCCGTGCGCGCTTGCTAACGGCGTGCTGCGGAAATAGCTCGGGGCCAAAAGTCTTGCCATTCCACTGTCCTCGGTCTATTCTCTCGCTAATCGCTCGGCGGCTCCGGTTGCTTTCCAGATGGAATCTAGTCAAGCAACTGAGCGGCTTGGGCCGCGTCACAGCGGCACGCAGACCGGAAAGTGCGTCAGGACGAACCGTCCGAGGGCCTTTAGCTCGCGAGCACGTACACGCCCATCCAGCGGATCGGTTGCGAAACCGGTGCTGCCAAGCAAGTATGTCGGCTTGTGCATTCGGTCGATGTGACCGGCGCGAGGGCTAGTCTTGACCCCGTGCCGCCATCAGCGATGCTTCGGGAAACGTCGCCTTTCGACGTGAAACAGGTTACGCTCGACTTTTGTCGGATGCAAAATTAAGCCGCAGCGTCCTATGGCTTCCTATTTCCGAGAGGCCCAATCATGCTCCATCGCCTTGGTGTCCTCGTGCTTCTCCTTTCCTGCCGGGCCTACATCGGTCCCGTTCTGTTGGCTCGCGCCGACGACGTCGCGCCGAAAGAAATCTCTGCCCTCGATCAACACTTTAACGAGCCGGGCAAGGACATCGCCCCTTGGACTTTCGTTCCGGAAGGGAATGTCAAGGAGTTTTCGACGGCGGAGCATCCCGGGTTGGCCACGATCTACGAGGCGGGTGCGGGAAAGGACATCAAGGGAATTCTGCAACAACCGATCCGTATTGGCGAGTATCGATTGCCGTGGGAGTTCCAAACGTCGTTGGTGCAAAGTTTCAATCTGACAGCCGGCGTGGGGGCCAAGACGCAAGTCAACGCCGCAATCGGGCTGAACGTCGCAGTAACATTCTCCGACCCCGTGACGTGGCCCAGTGATCGGACGAAACGACCGTCCAATACGCACGATTTTCAATTATTGGTCGTGCATCTGGGTTGCACGGGTGAGGCGGGTGTCGGGCTGCCGCAGTTCTCATCGGAGCCGCACCCAGAGACCTACCTGGTGTGGGGGCGCGGCGACCTGGGCGACACAGTGATGGGTGATTGGCGCATTCCCTATGTTTGGATTGGGGATGGCGCGCGATACGCGGGCCCGGCAAGCCCGCAGCTCTATTTCCGGCTTGTGCTCTTGAGTCCCACTCAATTGGCCGTGGGCATTAAATTCGACGCATCGCACGGCTGGAACATGCGAACCATTGACTGCAGCGAATTTGGCGCGATCACCGGCGTGTGGGAATTGGGGCCGATCATTTCGGCCGATCGGTGGATTCCCGACGTCTTGTGTCGAAATCTGCCGCAAGTGAAGGGACCGCACCCGCTGTTCCTGGGACAGGTTGCTGCCGCCAATGGACCGCCAGCGATGACTCCTGTGCGCGCCCCCAAGCCGGAGCCGCCGAATCCTAAGTACGAGTACTACGTCGACTATTGTGTTTTCTTTGGCGCCAATCCCAGGCCCTTCGAACAATTTTCCGACGATTTCAACATCCTCGGTTACCTGGGACGATGGCAAGTTCAGGAGCAGTGCACGCTGTTGGACACCCACTCGCATCCTGGTCACTTGATGCTGAAACTATTGGGACCTGGCCTGGGCACCGGATTTGGGCCTGCCGGTGGATCGTCGCTCAAGTTGTCGGATTATCCGCCGCCGTGGGAAATCGAGACCAGCATGATCGCGCCCGACAACTCGGCGTATTGGAACTTCTGGATGAACTTCATCGCGATCGATCAGCAGGGTAAGGAATTCGGCATGTGGACACCGGGCGTGGAAAATGATCCCAAGACCGGCGGACAGCGCGTCTATTCGGGCGCGACGTTCAAGGTGCGTTTCGAACCCGCCGTGCCCGAAAAGATCCTGTCCAGTAAGCCATTGGGAATCCTAATTCAATGCATCGACGATGCGCACGTTCGGCTCGGCTTTCGCGCGAGCGCAAACGATCCTTGGTTCCTGTCCGAGGTATACGACGTGGAGAAAGAGTTAGGGAAGCGAATTGGCGCATTCGGGATGCATTGCTGGAGCACTTCAACCGGTCGCATGTATGGGGCACCTGGCGGCGGGCCTATGTACCAAAAGTTCTTGATTGACTACGTTCACTACCGTTACGGGCTATCCACAACCCACAAAAATGGGACCTGAGCGATGACTGCGCTATTCGTCGCATGGATTGCGCAAGCCGCGGCAAGCACTCTTGCCTTGGGACAGGTTGATCGCGTGCAGCTCGTAGAGGACTACCAGGTACTGCAACGCGACAGGAACGATCGAGCCTCTTGTGTGATGTCGCTGCCCGAGGACGCGCAAGGAATCTCGACATTCGTCATTATGGTTAAGGACGAAGCCGGCAATTCGCTGTGGCGACGCGAAACGGGCTCGATTGAACTGGGCGACAAAGGGCGCGGTGTGCCGATCGACGACTTGGGCGTCGGCGGTCCGTACATAATCTCGATTGCCTCGAAGGACGATCCTGCGACGGCCCCCTGGCAGTTTCGCAGAGTGCTGGTCGGCGACATTTGGATTTTGGGCGGGCAGTCGAACATGTTCGGCATCGACCGCATCAAGCAAGAGCTGCCCGCGGTGCCCTATCTAAACATCCTCGACATCAAGCATATCGAGAGGGACTCACATTGGTGCGCGGGCGTGCCACCTATCCACCGCATTCCCGAGTCGCTCGCGCCATTTATCGTCAAGGCGCAACACCCGGAATATTCCGAGGAGAGGATCCGAACAATCATTGCCAGCAAAGTGCCGGTCGGCGGGATTGATTGTTCGTACTTCTTCGCACGCGCGTTGTATGCCGAGAGCGGCGTGCCGATCGGCCTGATCCCCTGTGCCACGGGCGGTGCGTTGGCGATCTGGAATCCACAGGATCGCGCCACGAATCGCTATGGATTCTTACTTCACCACATCATGCGTGCTGGCGGACGCGTTAAGGGAATGTTGTTTTTTCAGGGAGAGCAGGATGCGATCTTCGGCGACAAGGATAGCATCGCGACGAAGCCATCGCTCATCGGACCGGTGTCCACCTACAGCCAACAATTCAAATCGTTCGTCGAGTCGCTTCGCGGCGACGTTCATGATCCGGACATGCCTGTGATCTTCGCGCAGATCTGCCGGCACCACAATGGTCCCACTGGGCGCGACTGGGCATGGGAGGCGGTGCGCGAGGCGCAGCGGCGACTGCCAGAGACTCTGGCGCATTCGTATTGTGTCCCGTCGATCGACCTGAACCTGATGGACGGTCTACACCTCGACGACGATTCGTTGCAACGCATGGGCCAGCGGATGGCTCGCTTGGCACTGCCGTATACCAAGAAGGGAGTGGCCAACCGGACGGAAATCCGACTGAAATCAGTGACGCGGGTCGCAATGCCGAAGCCGCGCATTGTCTTGCAGTTCAGTGGAGTTAATGGGCGCTTGCAAGCGCCCGGCCGGCCGACCGGGTTCGTCTTCAAAATGCCAAACGACGAGCTTGTCGATTGGGTTTTCAAGGCAGAGTTGGATCCGGACCGGCCCGATTCCGTCATTCTGTGGACGACCACCATGCCCGACCGAGATGTCGCGCTGTTCTACGGCGCGGGATCTGCTCCTTACGTCAACATTGTCGACGACGAAGACATGCCGCTGCCTGCACTAGGACCGATTGTTTTCGAGTAGAGGAAAATGCGAGGCCTGTCCGATTCGGTCCGACAGCCCGACACGATCTGCCCATCCGACGAGCCTACTTCGTTGAAATCGCCCGAAGAGAGCGGCAGCCCGACAGCGCCTCAGGTCGAATCGTCCTGAGCAGCCGCTGCGGGATAACGAGTGTCAATGGATTCTTTACCACGGTACAGAATCGATTTGAAACCGTGAGAACTCATCGTAAATTGTAGCCAGTTACGACATGTCATCGAGACGCCCATCTGTCGCAGAAACCGCAGTTTTTCCGGGGATGTTCAAGCAAAACCCTGCCAATCACTCGCGCGACTTCTAATCCGCAGGGTCGAGGTTCGATTCCAGCCGGGCGTACTTTCGATACCATTGGCCTTGAAGATAGCCCCGTTGCCCGCTGACGATCTTTCTCTTAGTTGATAATGCAAACTGTTACGGCGGTGCGAACGTCTCCTTCATCGCCTCTTCGAGCAGTGACAATGCAAGCCTATCACCTGACAAAAGCCTTGCTGCTCGTTGGTTTCGCTGTCCTTGGTCACGGCGTTACGGCCCAAGAGCCGAAGCCGTCTGTGCCGCTATCGGATGCCGAGCGTGCGGTGCGGACGGTGCCCACCAAGATCGAAGCCGCTTATCAGGGGGGCGAGCTGGTCCACCTGACCGTTCATGGGCGGATGGCGTACATCGTGAAACCGACCGGCAAGGTCGACGCGCAGAAGCGCTGGTTGTGGGAATTTCCGTTTTGGCTGGGGGTCAACGACGGATTCGGCAACTTGCAGCATCGCCATTACCTCGAGCAGGCGCTGGCTGCCGGATTTCACATCGTGGGAATCGACGTCGGACCATCCTGTGCCAGTCCTGCCGCGGCCCAGGTTTGCCAGGAATTCTACGAGCGACTGACGACCGATTATGGCCTGGCGCCGCGGGCACGCATCATGGGGCAAAGCCACGGCGGGTTGATAGCTTACGGCTGGGCCTTTCGTCATCCGACATGTGTTGAGCGGATCGCGGGTATCTGCCCTGCGACCGATTTCCGCAGTTGGCCGGGCCTGGCCAACACGATTAACTTTCCGGCCAAGGAATTGGGCTACGACTTATCGCTGGCCGAGCTCGAGCGCCGCACGTCCGAGTTCAATCCGATCGACAATCTGGCGCCGCTTGCCAAAGCCGGCGTGAGAATCTTGCACATCCACGGCGACAAAGACACGCTCGTGCCGATGAGCGACAATTCCACCGAATTGGCACGCCGCTATCGAGAGCTAGGAGGCACGGCCACGATCGCCGTGATTCCTGGACTGGGGCATGGCGGTCAAGAGCTGTACCATTCCGAGCCGCTATTGGCTTTTCTCATCGGCGACTAAACGGCCGGCAGCGGTTTTGCGCACGAGGCATGCACACTAAGGCAGTGCGAAGCGATGCAGCCTGGTTGGCCGTACTTTGCCCCGCGTGGCTACGATTCAATCGGCAGTCTGGCAAAGAGATCGCCCAGTTCGCGCTCGTAGTTCTTCCAACGAGCCACCGACTTTTTATAGACCGGCTGTCGAACTTGGGTAAGACTGGCCGTGCGCACAGGTCGCGCGAGTTTGTGATAGTCGAGACAGGCCGGATCCCAAGGGAGACCACACGCGCTGACCAGTCGTTTTGCCACGGATTCCAAGTCTGCTACGGTTTCTTCGTAGTCGATATGATGAACTGTCGTCGCGAGCGTGTCGTGCCAATGATCCATCAAGCGGCGGTATTGGCTGAATCGATCGACAATATATTGCGGGTCATTCGCCCAGAGAACACTGCGGAAGTCGGTCATCCAGCACGACACGGCAACGTCGCGCAAGTCGCGACGGCAATGGATGAAAACAGCCTGCGGAAATAGCGTCGCCAGAAAGCCCACATACATGTAGTTGTCCGGCATCTTGTCGATAATTCGCTCAGCACGATCGTCGATCGCGCGCAACCGCTCGAGATGCCGGTCGGCCAACGACTGAATTGTCGCGGGCTGTAAATGCGGTACACAGTCGATCGGCCAATCCGTACGCGCGAGCAGCGCAGGCATTGCCTCGAATAGCTTGCGCACCAGCCGTAACTCACCGGCGCCGTGCACGCTCGGATGACTGGCCAGCACCTGCTCGACAAGTGTCGTGCCAGAGCGTGGCAACCCAAAGACGAACACCGGTCGGCGGCTGTCGTTTCCCGCGCCGTGCCAACGATTAAAATGCCCGCGATCAAACACGCTGAGCAATCGATCGACAAATTGCTGATGCTCTAGCGAACTGTATTCCCGTCGCTCGCGAGTCACTTCCATCATCAGAGCGTTGGCCTGCCGCAGACATTCCGCCGCACGGGCATAATCACTCTGCGCGTCGAGCACATGCGCCAGCGCGAACAGCAATCGAGCCCGCGGCCCGTTGCCCAATGTTTCGTCCGCGAGGCGTTCTTCGAGGGCCACCACATCCGCAGCGGGCATTTTGCCGCGCAGCAGCGTCGCCAATCGCGCGTGAGGAAGCGCGAAGCGGGGCTGCAAGGCGAGCGCCTTGCGAAAAGTCTCTTCGGCCGCGCTCAATTGGCCCAACTCTTCGTATAGCCCGCCGATATTGAGCTGCGCCATGCCGGAATCCGGTTGCAACTGCGCGGCACTGCAATAGTATCTGGCCGCATCCTCCAGGCGCCCTTGTTCCTGCAAAGCCCAGCCCATCCCAAGATGCGCTTGGACCCGTTGCGGATCGAGGGCGAGCACCCTTTCCCAGCAAGGAATGACTTCGGCAAAGTCTTCCATATCGCCGAAAAGTTCGGCCAGGCTCGTCCAGAAGTCGGCATTCGCCGGCTCTAACTCGACCGCACGTTTCAGCCAAGGCAGCGCATCGCCGTGCTTCCCTTCACGCTGCAGCACGAGCCCCAGATGAGCCTGCGATACCGCCAGATCGGGGTCGAGTCTTAGCGCTTCGAGATAAGCGGCCCGCGCCTCGACATATTTATCGGTGTTCCGCAGAACGTTGGCCAGATTGTGCTGCAGCGCGGCCACGTCGGGTTGCAGACGGACGGCCTCTCGGCAGTGGGCGAGCGCTTCTTCGGCCCCGCCTCGATCCAACAGCATCTGCCCCAGATTGCTGCGGGCCATGGCAAAGGCTGGCTCCAGCTCCACGGCACGGCTGAAGTGTTCGAATGCCTCGTCCCGCTGCCCCAGCTCGCGCAGGGCAATCGCCAGGTTGTTGTGGGCGACCGAGAAATCAGGCCGCACCGCGAGCGCGCGCCGGAAGTGCGCTGCCGACTCCTCGTGCCGCTGCATGCCTTGCAGGGCCGCTCCTAAATTGCAATGCGCTTCCGCGTAATTTGGGCTTAACAGCAGCGCGGTCCGGCAACAGCCGGCCGCTCGTTCGAATTGGCCGCGGGCGCGGTACGCTTCAGCAAGATTGGCGTGAAACGCCGGAGCATTGGGGCGCAACGCCACGGCGCGGCCGATCAACTCGATGGCCTGCGCGTTGTCTCCCTGCTGGTGATGCGCCACACCCAAGAGGTGCAACGCCTCGGCGTTTTCCGGCTCGCGTGAGAGCACCGCCTGATACAGCCTGACCGCCTGCTCAAGCTGCCCCGAGCGATGCATCTCCATGGCGGTAGACAAAGCGTTTTGCATCGGACAAGATTTCGGGCAGACTAGCGGAGCATGATACAACGCGAGCTTCCATCATGTGTTGCGCGGGGCGAGTAGGCAAGCGCGCACCACGTGACGTAATGGCAGACGCTGGCCTTGCCGCGGCTTGATAACTGCGACAAGTTCAACGAGTCGTCCGCGGTTAGTGCCTTGTCAACGCTTAAATTTCGGGTTCGGGTGCCATGGCCACGCTCGTCGTGGCCATGCCGAAGCATCCTGAGAATGCGTACTTGCAGAAGGAGCATGCTCACGCAAGCGTGAGCATGGCACCCTAACATTTGGATTTAAGGCAGCACTAGCCCCCGCCTCGGCTGATGGCCAGTGCGTCGAGCAGATCTTCTTCCAACGCCGAGGCGTGTTCTGCGACGGCCCGTTGAACCTTGGCCGGTGCCTGCGCATACGCCGAAGATACGCCGTTGGCGAGGACGCCCAGCAGCCGCAACCTGTGCGAAGCGTCGATCCCGGCCGCCGTGTCGGTCGCGAAAACTGTATCGACCGCAGCGCCAGTGAGCGTTGTCCCCTGGCCCAAGAAAGACGCCGTGTGATCCACGGGCGCGGGACTCGAAAGTGCTGCGCTCGATAGTGCCGCAACACTCGGCATCGAATTGGTTGCCAGTGCTGCTTGCAGCGCCGGGGGCGATACACCGGCGGCGAGCGCGCTCAGACTCGCACCGTTCTCTCCGCTGCCTGATCCCCCGCCGGCCGGCAGTTTAGCCAGCCAGTGCGTCGCGATGGTATTAATGTCCAGACCGTTGATGATGTCATCGCCGTTGGAATCACCCATTACTCGTCCGACGTGCAGCCAATTGGTGGCTATCAGGTTGATATCCAATCCATTGACGATTCCGTTCTGAGTTACATCGCCTGGCAAAACGTTGAAATGGAAGTTGAAATCACCCCCTGCCGTGCCATTGCCGGAAGGATAGCTGCTGGTGCCGTCGGTCCATTCGCCATCTAGACCAGTGCCGATCGCATCCGTGACGGCCGACGCGCCCGTGGACTTCAAGTCCACGTGTAACCGGTCCGTTCCGATTGATCCGGCGACGGTCCAAGTGCCCGTGTGCGTGACTGAGTTGTAACTAAAGCCGGTGATCGAATAACTGGCCACGTTCACGCCTGTCAGCGCCAGACTGGCCTGCGAGACATTTACGTCTTCGTTGAACGTGATCTGGATCTGATTCAAGTTGCTCCAGGGAAGCGCCGCGGTCTGCGCCGCAGAACCAACCGGAATCGCATAGCCCAAACCGTTTCCATCGCCGGCCGTAGTCAACGCCGACAGATACGCCGCTGACCAACTACTACCCGCCACTTGCACACCCATCACCTGCGGCGTCGCCGTGGTTCCTCCCGACGTCACATTGAACGCGCCGACCGAGGTGCCCGTCAGCCCCGCGGCGACGACATTCAGCGTGTAGCCCGTACCTACTTTGTGCAGTGCCAGGCCGCTGAACGTCGCCACGCCATGCACGGCCGCAAGAGTAACTGTTCCTGACAGAGTGCTGCCGCCCGGATTATTACCGAGCGACACCGTGATCTGACCGTTGTAAGTGGGATCGACATCGTTGTTGGCATCCTCGGCATCGACCTCGATCGTGAAGGTAGATCCCGCCGTTACGCTCGACGGTTGCACGACAACGGCCGCGTGCGTGGATGGCTGCGAAGTAGTGACCGCGCCACCAATCGAGTAAAAGCCGGACCCGGCGGCCATACCGTCGGCGCTCGGCAGCCCGAAGCCCGCATCGCCTCCATCGTCCCCGTCATCTCCGTCGTCGCCGTCGTCTCCGTCGGATCCGTCAGCAGCGCTTGGCCCACTGGTAATCCCACCTGGTACCCCACCATGGCCACCCTGACCGCCATCGCCCCCGTCTCCAGCGTCGCCTCCGTCTCCACCATTTCCCGAGGCGCCCCCGAGCGCGCCGAGGCCGGCATTCAACGATCCGCTATAGGTGGTTCCGCTTCCGATGCTGAGTTGGCCGCTGGCCATGTAGATACTGCCGCCGAGCGATTTACCAGCACCTCCGGCGCCGTTGCCCGATCCAGCCTCGCCGCCATCGCCACCGTCGCCACCATCGGAGCCGTCTCCGCCATCACCTCCAGGCCCCCCGACACCGCCGTTGTGGTACAGGAATGTCGTCGCGCCAACACCTCCTCCACCACCATCACCGCCGTCGCCTCCTCCGCCACCGGCGCCTCCGCCACCGCCATCGCCGCCAGGCGCACCGATACCGGCCTGGCCGCCATTGGCCGAGTTGTCATGCAGCGAGACATTATTCAGCGTGACTGTGCCGGCGAGAATCGCGATACCTCCGCCGGTGGCGTCACCGCCGAAGCCACCGGGTCCGCCGTCTCCACCATCGCCGCCGCCGCCGCCGCCCCCGCCATCGACACCAGCTCCACCATCACCCCCCTGCCCTCCGTGGCCGGCGCCGGCCCCTGCGTCGTTCGACCCGCCCGAACCGCCGCCCCCGCCAGCGCCACCCGCTCCTCCGTCGCCGCCACCGCCACCATCTCCGCCGCCGCCGCCGCCGCCGCCCGCTCCGCCGACGCCGCCGTGCGCGGGATCACCGGCGATCTCTGCGTTCGTAACAATAAATGATCCGCCGTCCACAAAAATGCCTGCGCCGGCGCCACTGCCACCATTCCCTCCGGAGCCGCCGTCGCCCCCTTTACCGGCGTCGTTCCCATCGGCGCCCGCGGAGCCGTCGCCACCATCGCCGCCGTCTCCGCCGTCACCATTTCCGCTGGGAAGGACGACGAATCCTCCAGCTTCTCCACCGCTTCCGCCGTTGCCGCCTTCTCCTCCACCACCCCCTGAGCCGCCATCACCGCCGTCGCCTCCGTCGGCGCCATCGCCACCTGCTCCGGCCCAAGCGAAGTTCGTGTCAACGACGCCGCCGGTCATTGAAGAAACGGTGCCGGCCTGCAGGAAGATTCCGCCCCCCTTGGCGTTTCCTCCGTCGCCTCCACCACCGCCATCGCCGGCGTCGGCGCCCTGACCGCCGCCAGCCCCTGATGATCCATTCCCGCCCTTACCGCCGTGACCTCCTGCACCTGCGGGATAGGAATGAGCCCCGCCACCACCAGCGAGAATGCCGGTGATGCCGCCGTCGCCGCCATGTCCGCCATTCCCCCCATCGCCACCCGCGCCGCCGTCGCCGCCGTCGCCCCCTGCGAGTGCGCCTCCGCCGGCAGCCGCTCCTCCTGCGCCCCCCGCACCAGCGAATGTGGAATTGAACATCACGTTCGAGTTTTGCATCGTGAGTTGGCCGGCGTTGATATAAATGCCGCCGCCACTGGCATCGCCTCCCTTGCCGCCGTCACCACCGATGCCGGCCGCGCGCCCAGCATCCCCTCCGGCGCTGCCGGCCGAGCCATCTCCGCCGTCGCCGCCATCGCCGCCGCGTGCAGCATGCGTGCCCTCGTGATCTTCCCCCTCGGTTCCCTCGTCACCGTCGCTGCCTTGGCCCCCAGACGCTGCTGTAGTCCCCACGAAACCCGCACTGGCGCCCGCACCGCCGTTGCCTGCTTGGGCGGCGTTGTCATGAATGAATGAATTGTTGCTGAGATTCAGCGTGCCCGACGCCACGTAGATACCACCGCCACTGGCGTTCTGGCCATCGTGGCCGTTCTGTCCATCGAATCCGGCGATGCCATCGGCGCCGTCGACGCCTACCGCCTGGTTATTCCCCACATCGACGTTGCTGAGCGTCACCTGCCCGCCATCAACGAGGATACCGCCCCCCAAGACATCCGCGCCGCCGACTTGTCCGCTATCGGTGGCATACCCATGTTCGATTCCGAGGTCTTTCAAAACCACGGTCATGTTGGCGTTGGGGGTGCTGAGAATCTCCATCACCCGGGTGGCCAGCGCGCCATCAATCGTGGTCTGATCGGGCGCGATACCGACGATGTTTAACGTCTTGCTGTGGACCGTGGCGCTCGAATCTTGAATCAACAATTCGCCGCTAGCCGCGCTCAACCCATAGGTGCCGGCCGAGAGATTGATGGTGTTCGTCGCATCGCCGTTCGAGGCGGCGCTACTAATATCGGCGCGGAGGGTGCCGATATCACCTGCGGCAAAAACAGCCAGCACACGTCGCCCTTCGAGCGGCTCAAACCGCAGGATGCGCTGACGATTGGCTCGATTCGTATGGCGTGTACGTTTGGCAGGCCGCATAGTTACCCCCGGCAACGCGAAGATAGTGCTACGGACGCGCGAAATACGCGCGCAGGCAAATCCGGACTGGCGGGGGGCGCACCCCCCATAACTGCGGAAAATCGTAAAGGCCACGTCCGCTAAACGCAAGGGAAATCACCGCCGGACGAAAGGTCTTCGTTCGACAAAGGATGTTTTCCAGCGGATTCCGTCCGACGTTCGTTTGTGGCGCGTCGTGCCAAACGGTACCGGTAAGCCGGCGTGGGGGAAAACAGAATTCTCGACCAAGATTACGGCAAAACCGCCTTGGCGATTAGTAGCCCATAAAGCGCTACCGTAATCGCGGCGTTAAAGAACATGCAAGTCCAATATAGACGTGGACTTTCGTCCCGATGCGCCGTGCCGATTGAAGTCCAAGGAATTGAGCAGCTGCCTCGACCGTAGTCGCGCGTTACATGCAGCGTTTGTGCGATGGCAACTAAAGCAATCGCGGCGCAAAGAATCGCCTCTCCTGGATCATTCATTTCGTATCATCCCGCCGCTCTTTCGATCAATTCGTTGCTCGTCCATGCCCACTCATCGGCGAGACTTGCTCGCGCGGTTTCCGTCACGCAATGCCCGCTGAGCTCGACTCACCGCGTTTGAACCGAGGGCGCGCTTGACGAAGCCCAACACACAATCGCCCTATGCGCGTTGAACGAGCGATCAACCTCAGACGACCACCTGAAACGACACACGTGACCGGACCAATGTCATCGTCATCTTCCAAAAATGAACGTTCTGTTAGAAAAGGTCGGGCAGTAAATGCCCGCGCCTGAGTCTAGTTGGTTCGTCGACGCGCACCCCCCGATGGCGCCAAAGTTAAATTTCCAAAAAACGGCCTTTCTTGATTGATCAGATCGAACATGCCCGCTAGCCTCGTTGAGTACGGGTGGAGAGGCACCGATCGATTCGGTTCTGCCACCTACGGGGCACGGATGAAACGTCGAACGCACCCCCGCTAGGTCAAAGGAGCCGCTAATGATTCGGAAAACGAAATATCTCTTAGCCCGATTGGGCACGGTGGCAGTGTGCGCCAGCATGCTCACCTTCAGTCTGCCCACCAGATCGTCCGCAACGACGATCACTCTCGACACCACCAATGGTCTGATCAACGGATCGGCAACCAACACGATCAATGGTGTCACGGTCAGCTACACAGGCACTTCGGCTGGCGTCGCTGATTTCACCGTCTACGGTGATCTCGATCTTCTTTCGACCGACACCCTTACCGCGATCGGCAACAACGGCGTCGATTTGATCGTTGGCAACAACGTCAACATCGCCTCGGGCGCAAATGTCAGCATCACGCCGGGAACTGCCGGTGGCGGCGGCGGCGCGAGCGGTGGATCAGGCGGCAACGCCGGTGCCGGAGGCACTTCGGGCGGCGGCGGCACGACAGCCGGCAGTAACTCGGGCGGCGTCACGGGCGCCGTGGGCGCGGGCGGCCCCAGCGGCGGTGGCGGATCGGCAGGATCGAATCCATCCGGCACCGGAGGCAACGGTTCCCAAGCAGCCGCGGGGGGCGGTGGCGGAGGGGGCGGAAACACGACCACTCACGTCACAGCGGGTAATGGTGGCAGCGGCGCCGTAGGTTCGAGCGGAGGAAACGGAGGTTCAGGGCTAGCCGGCTCTACTGGGTCGGCCGGCGGGCTGGGACTTAATACTGTCAGTGGTGGTGGCGCGGCGGGTACTGCTGCCGGCACTGCAACGGGCGGCACGGGCGCCGCCGGTGGTTCGTCCGGAACCGCCGGAACTCACAGCGGCAACGTGGGTGGCGGTGGCGGTGGCGGTTCGACACCAACCGCACTTGGCGTGGCTCCCTCGGGCGGCGCCGGTGGTGGTGGATCCAATACAGGCGGAAACACTCTGATCCTGACCGGCGGCAGCGCCGGCGGTTCAGGCGCCGGAGGCACGGGCGGCGCAGGCGGTGGCGGAGGTGGCAGCGGCGGCGGAGGTGGTGGCGGAGGCGGACATAACGGAGTGTCGCTCGGTAATTCCGGCGGTGGTGGTGGCGGTGGCGGTGAAGGCGGCGCTGGCGGAACGGGCGGCCAAGGTGGCTCCGGCGGCAGCGGTGGTGCCGGCGGCGCGGGCGGTGGTGCGTTCCAGATCAATGCTCTCGGCGCGGTGAACGTCGGCAGTACGATTGTCGCCCAAGGGGGTAACGGCGGGGCAGGAACAGCCGGCGGTTCAGGCTCAGGCGGCAGTGCCGGCGCGGCAGGCGGAGCAGGTGGAACGGGGAATCATCAAGGAGCAGGCACCGGGGGCAACGGCGGCGCCGGGGGGACAGGCGGCTCCGGTAGCGACGGCGGCTCGGGCGGCATCGGCGGCACGGGCGGTGGTGGCGCTGGTGGAACCGTGGCCTTGTTCGGCACCACCGTGAATGGCGCCGGCAGCGTGGACGTCTCCGGAGGTGCTGGCGGCAACGCGGGTGGTGGTGGCCGCTTTATCCTGGGTTCGAATCTAGGCAGCATTTCCAGCGTGGGCGCTGCGAACACACCCACAACGGTCGGCTCGCAAGATTCCAATCCGTTTGTCGGAAGTTCGACGCCCTTCGTCCCCAACCTTCCCACAGTCGGTTCAGAAATCTACGGGCTTACGAGCCTCACGGCCTCTGGTCTCTATGGCAGCCTGCCGGCCACGGACGTCAACGGCGTGTCGCTCGCCAGTGCCGCGGGAGCACTCTTCCGCACCGGCGCTTCGGTCCTGGGACCAAGTTTCGCGGGCTACGACGCCTTGCTGTATATCAATCTGACCGGCAATGCCGCGAGCAATCCGGAGTTCACGATCGACGGTGCGTTGCAGCAGCTATTGAGCCGCGGTTGGGCGAACAACACGGCCTTCGGCGGCAGCGGCCCTGTGACTTTGTCGTCACTCGCCGGTGGTGCGGTCTACGGAACGCTGGTCCCGACCGGCACCACGGCAAGTCCGCAGATCGAGTTGACGATCGGCGCCACGACCTTTTCGGCCGCGGGTTCCGCCCTGGGCGCGGACGGCCAGGCGTTGTACGTCACGCCGGAACCGTACACCTGGCTGCTGTTGCCAGGTGGCCTATACCCACTGCCGATCGGGCGACGTCGGCGGAAGTAGTATGACCGACGCTCGCATGACCGAACTCCGTCAGTCGCGCCAGACCGTTCAGATTCGCAACCGGGGTATGTCCTATCGCGGACTACCCCGGTTCTTTTTTGCGCGCTGCTCTGCGGCGCATCGACACGGCGCGCGTGTTGGGCACTCAGCAGGCGTCGATTCGGCACGCAGCACGTGTACTACAAGTGATGCGTGTCATGCCAGGCCTGCACCTTCAGTGCGAGATCGATGACATCGGCCTCATTCCGTAGGGCACCGTAATACCAGAGCGCTTGCGCGACCTCGTTGTAATTGATGCTCTTCGGCACTCCCGTGGGCGAGAGCTCTTTTCCCACGCCCGTGCGTGTGTTTCCCTCGGCTTCCACTTCACCGGTCGGCTTGATGCGCGTTCGCTGCCATTCCATGGCCGGTTTCATTGCGGCATCAAGTTCCGCATTGGGCAAATACAGCGAAAGATGCTGTCCCATGAGGATCGCGACGGCATTGTAGCTCGAATCACGACCACTTCTTTCGATGAATACGCCGTCCTTGTCGCGACGCGCCAATGCCGCCTTCACCAGGCGACTCGAGTTTTCCTTCATGGCTTCATCGTCCAGCACAATGCCGCACAAACCAAACGCCTTCGCGGCAATCAATAGACGGTTCGGCGTATGGCCGACTTTGAGAATGATCGTTGAATAGCCCTTCTGGATGAAATCGCACGCGCGGCGCAACTTCGGTATCATCGCGGCGAATCGCTCTCGAAAATAGGGCTCCAGCGGCGACGCCTGTACAACGAGAACCGCACGGCCTACCTCTTGCAAAAAGAAGTAGGCGTTCTCAACCCTGATCCCGAAAACCGTGATGGCGGCGTCGCCCGGCTTGCCCCCGCCTTCGAACCCACCATCTTCGACCTGGGTCGCGAACATCGCCTCGATCGATATCCAGGCGTCGTCGGCGCGCTGCTTATCGTCAAGTACCGCGCACGCTGCCAGATATCGGCAGGCCCCCCGCCCCTTGATGGTCGTGCCAAGTTCGGTGGGAAAATATTGAGAGATAATTTCCTTCGGCATCTTGCGCAGCAGCTCGTACTCCCTGGTCAACGTCTCCGCGGCCGCCGAGCAATCGGCCCAGATCATAGCGAGCGACAGGAGGACGCAAATCGGCTGGGCAAATCTTCGCAACATTCGATGCACTCTTTGCAGCACTGAGATCTAGGTTGAATCCGGCCTGGGCTCGATCTTCGCCCGCCACGGCAGTGATGACAAGAGGGCTTGCCTCGTGCCAAAGGGGCTCGTCAACATCGCCCTGCCGTTCCCTTATTGCCAACACAATTCAGGGTCACGAGCCGCAACCTTACGATCCGCCCCAGCACTACGACGCAGGGACCGAGAAGACCGACGTATTGTTGTTCGGATCGGTCGCGGTCGCCGTAAAGAAGGAATCGCCAACCGGCACCAGGGCGCTCGAGAAATCGAACGAACCGACTCCCGATCCGTTGGTGGTTACCAGTTGCGAACCGAGGTATGTCGTGCCCGATTCGGCATCCGTACTGTTGGCGAAGAATTCGACGGTAAATGTCGTGCTCGGCTTGCTGGTGAGCGTCCCTTGCAGTTGCACGTTGGGAGACTGCACGCTGACCGAAGTAATTACCGGCGCGGCCTGATTGGCGTTGGCGCCTGCGCCCAGCCCGATGCCGATCGAGCCGTTGCCGTAGATCGAATTCTCGCGTATGCCATTGCCGGTGCCCGAGGCGACATACACGCCGTTGAGCGTGTTATTGGCAATCGTGTTCGCGTTGCCCGAGGCGCTGCCGATCGTGTTGTTGAAGCTGTTGTACAGGTAGATGCCACTGTCGCCATTGCCCAAGCCAGTCAGGGCCGCGGCCGTCGTCCCGATAAACGTGTTGACGATCGTGTTATCGTGCGTGTTCAACAGGCTAACGCCGTTACCGGTGTTGGCAGCCACGGTGAGTCGTAGCGTCGGATCGACCGACCCAACCGTAACGCCGTAGGCGCTTTGATCCACGAGGATGCCCGACTGCCCGTTGCCAAAGGCATGTTCGCCCGAGAGGTCGGTGCCGATTACGCCCGAGTTGACCGTGATATTGTGGGCGTTGCCAACGATAGCCACGCCGTTGGCGCCATTGGCCGAGATCGTGTTGTGCGGAATGACATTGAACGTGGGCTGCGGCCCGCCGATGACGATGTTTGTGGCGTTCCCACCCACTTCCACGCCGTTGGCGGCGTTGCCCATGGGCGTGATGCCGTACGTGTCCATACCGACAATGTTGCCCACCACGCGAACGTCGGTGGCATTGCCTGTAATCTCAATGCCGTCGTGCAGGTTGTTGCTGACGACGTTTGTGCGGATCAGGTTGTTGCCGCCGCTGGACGTTATGAGCATGCCATCCTGGCCGTTGCCAAACCGACGATCTGTGCTAAAGGCGGCCAATCCGTCGAAGGTGTTGTAGCTGGTGAAGAAGCTGGCCGTATCTGTCAGATAGATGCCGTTCTCGCCATTGGCGGCGTCGACGTTGCCCAGCGGAATCGGGCCGCCCATCGTAGTGTGGCTCGAGTTACCCTCGACCTCGACGCCGTTGCGGTGATTTGCTACGGCCGTCTGATTGTCGGCCCCCATGCCGAAGAAGTTGGCCTGGATCGTGGTGTTGGACGAATTGTCCACCCGCAGACCGTTGCCGTTGTTGCCGCTAATGACGTTGTAAAAGACGAACGGGCTGTTCGAGAAGCCGCAACCAATGAGCGAATTGTTATCGGCATCCACAATGGCCACTCCATCGGCACCATTGCCCAGAGCGGCATCGCCCGAGGCCGTCGTGCCGATGAAGTTTCCGCTCAGCTGCGTATGATTCGCTTGCCCGGTAAGGGCCACGCCGTTGACGTGATTACCCGAGATCAGATTACCCATGGCCGGCCGGACGAAAGTCGCGTTCGTCGGATCATTGCCGGACGTATCTTCGCCGCCAATTAAGTTTCCGGCCGACAACGCAGTTACCAGGATGCCATTCTGGCCATTGCCGATCGTCTGAGTGCCTGTGAAATCGGTGCCGATGAAGTTCATGCCAATGCGATTATCGTTGGCGCTGATCAGATCGACTCCCTCGAAGCCATTGCCGCCGATGACATTCGACAATTGGAGCGACGTATTGACCGTGGCCTGATAGGCGAACGTACTCTGGCCGATAACGACGCCCACCACCTGGTTGCCGTACACGCTATCGGCGCTTGTCAGCCCGTCGCTACTGGTCGCGCCCGTGGGTAGAGCGCCGTCATAGGCAAGCGGGGTCCAAGTGGCCGGGCCGAACGAGCCATCGGAATTGCGCGTGACGGTGACCCAGTAACCTTGCGTCGGGCCGTTGCTGCCGCTTTGCAGCGTATCGGCCGCCAGCGTGTAGACGCCCGGCACAGCGCTGCTGATACCTTGGAAATGGCTGAGGAAGTTCGCGCCCTCGGGCGCGGTAAACGATGCCCAGTTGGTGAACACGCCGCTCGACGAATCGAAGTCGACCATGAAGGCCGTGCCAATCGGCGCATCTTGGTTGGCGAAGTTGTTGACCGGCGAGTTGCTATAACCGCCTACGATCGTGTAGCTGGTGCCGCCGTTGTACCAGATGCCGTATACCGAATTGCTCATCGATCCCGGAAACACGACGTCGGTGAGAAACTGATGAGTCTGGAGGTTGTAAATCGTGGCATGCCCCGGACCGTACGGCAAACTGTAGGCGCCGTGATCGTAGGGATTGTCGTAGTTACCGACGACCAACCCGCCCATCGTGCTGTGCATATAGTTGTACACAGCGCCAGGATAGTCGATCGTTTGCCAGGCACTCGGGTTGGTGACGTCGGACAACGTGCCGCCGAAGGCGAAGCCATTGACTTGCACCGCGGCCGTGGCGTAGTCGGAGTTTTTGTAAGTACCAACGGTGCGCACCAGATTGTTGCCCAGGTTGTCGGGGCCGTAGACGTTGGTGTTGAGTGTGGCGGTCGGATAGTTCATCACGTAAGCGGTGCCGGTGCCGTCGATAGTGCCGACGAACAACATGCCGTCGTCCTCGCTCGAGCCAGTGATGTAGTACTGGCCCGTCGTGTCCGTGGCGCGGATGCCGGTCTCGCCGCTGACGGATTGCGTAGTGCCACCATCGTTGATGACGATGCTGTCGGTGTTGTAGTAGGTTTCACCTGTCACGGGGTCGATCTGGCCGATGAAGTTTCCGTTGGCCGTATCGACCCGAACGCCATCGACCGCGTTACCTAGCGCCGCATTGCACGAGGCGGCCAGGCCGATCAGGTTGCCGCTGACCGAGTTGCCCGTGGCGCCTGCGCTGAGCAGTACACCGCTGCCATGATTGCCCGAGATCACGTTTTCTTGCGGTGCCAGGCTGAGCGTGCCATTCGTGTTTTTGCCGCCAATGACGTTGCCGGCCGATAGCGCCGTCACCAGCACTCCGTTCAGAGTGTTGCCCCGGCTGAGCGTGCCGGTAATATCGGTGCCGATGAAATTCATCGCGGCCACGTTGTCGTTGGCTCCGTCGAGCTCGATACCGTTGGCGCCATTGGCGCTGATGATGTTCGAGAGCGCAAACGCGCTGTCCACCGTGGCTTGATAAGGGAAGCTGCTGGAGCCGGCAACGACGCCCACAACCTGATTGCCAAACACCGAATTATTGCTGGTCATGCCGGTGCCTGAGCTCGCGCCGCTGGGCGTTGGCCCCGCATAATTGAGCGTTACCCATTGGGCCGGACCGAAGGATCCATCGGCATTACGAACTATGGTCACCAGCGACCCCTGCACCGGATCGTTGCTTCCCTCCAGCACCGAGCCGGCGGCCAACGTATACACGCCCGGCTGCACGCTGCTGATTCCTTGGAAGTGCGTGGCGAGATTCGTTCCGCTGGGATCCTGCACCGAGGTCCAGTGCGAGAATTGATTGGTCGCCGAATCGTAGTCGACGATATAAGCGGTGCCGATCGGCCGGTCTTGATCAGCGAAGTTATTGACGGCATCCAGGCTGTAACCGCCCGCCAGCGTGTAACTGGTGCCGCCGTTGTACCAGATGCCGTAAACGGTGTTACTGACCGCGCCGGGATATGCGACATCAGTCACGTACTGATGAGTGATGACGTTGTAGATCTCGGCATGTCCTGGACCGTATTGCAGATTAAGGGTGTTGTGCGCCGCCGGATTGTCGTAGTTGCCGACCGCCAGCCCACCCATCGTGCTGTGGATGAAGTTGTACACGGCACCCGGGTAGTCAATCGTTTGCCAGGCCGTCGACTGGCTGCCATCGGTGAGAGTCCCGCCGTAGGCAAAGCCATTCACCTGGACCGGCGCCGTGGCGTAGTCAGGGTTCTTGTAGGTCCCCACCAGGCGCACCAGGCCGTTGCTAAGGTTATCGGGCCCATAAATGCTCGTATTGAGCGCGCCCGGATAATTGAACAAATAGCTCGTGCCTGTTCCGTTTATTCCGCCGATGAAGAGTAGTCCGTCGTCCTCGGACGAGCCGCTTATCATGTACTGGCCGGGCTCATCCGCGCCACGGATGCCTTCCCACGAAGTAACGGGCTGCGTGGTACCGCCATTATTGATAACGACATTGTCGGTGTTGTAGTACGTGATCTGCCCACTCACGGCGAGCTGGCCAATGAGGTTGCCGTTGCTGGATGCAACCTTGATACCGTCCGCCGAGTTGCCGAGCGCCGTGGTACCGTTGACGGCCAGGCCGATGATGTTGTTGGCGACTGCATTTTTGGCCGCGTTGGCATCAATGAGAATGCCATTGCCGGTGTTGCCCGAGATCACATTTGCGGCCCCGCTCGCGCCGATCGTCGTGGTGCTGGCGCCGCCGGTGACGTGAATTCCACCGCTGGCGTTGCCGCGCGGTTGCGTGCCCGAGATATCGGTGCCGATATAGTTGCCCAGAATCTGATTATCGGTCGTGGCCGACGCGCCCGAGATCGTCACGCCGGCGCCGTAGTTTCCCGAGATGATATTGCGCGCGTGCGCGGTATCGCCACCAATCGTGTTGCCGGCCGAGCCATCGATTTCGATGCCACTTCCCTTGTTGCTGGCAAAATGATTGCCATCGAGCGCCAGGCCAATGATGTTGCCGGTGATCGCATTGCTCGACGCGCCCGAGATCGTGATCGCCGAGTTGGAAGCATTCTGCAAATCGAGCGCTTGGATCTGACTTCCCACGGCGCTGGCAGTCAGGTGCAGCCCGCCGAAATTGTTGAAATTGATCGCCAGCGTCGGCGACGCTAAGTAACCCGTCGCCGTGGTGCCGTTGATGTTCAGTGTGTCGGTGATGTCGGGCAGCGCACCGCTAGTGAGCTTGATCGTGCCGGCGATGCTGAAATTGATCGTGTCCGCGCCTGCATTGGCATTGGCGTCGAGAATGGCCTGTCGCAATGAACCGGCCCCACTGTCGTTCAGGTTCACGACGCTGTAGGCATCGAGAACAATCCGTTCTTCGAGGCACTCCACCCTCAACGACCGCTTGGCGATGGCTCTCTTTGTCTTCCGAGGCTTGGGGCATTGGCTGCGAAAGAAGGGCATAGATGGATTCAAAATGCAGGGGTTGACGGTTCAGCAAAACGGCCTGACCACGATCCGCCAACGGATCGCGATCGAGACTCGCCCGAGAGTGGATGGCCCGACGCAGACCTGAAATCGCGGGAGCAGATTGCCCAGCCCGCGTTAAGATTTGCCGGATACGCTGGCTATTCCGGCTATTTACATCGGCAAGTAGGCACCGAAACTTAATGCCTTCGGGGGGAACCAGGCCAAAGGTTCCTTGCCACATCCCATCAAAAGCGCCCCGCCAGCCATCCTTTGCCCGTGCGACCTTAAGTGCACAAGCCGGGTGGCAATCTTTGTGTCTCGCGTAACAGGGCGCGGTTCGCCGGAAACTATTGCCAGGCGGACAACGTTGCCGTTGACCACCTTCGGCCTTCGATAGCGCCCCTTTTTTCTACTGCCACCGCCTTGGCCGTGCATCCGCGAGTCTGCGGCAGTCGGCTGTCGACCAACACGCACGCAACACGTCACGACACCCAAGGTTTACGAAAAAATGGTTTCTTCTGCACGGCCGACGGCGCAGCTTTCTGGGGCGCTCCTCCCTGCGGCACCGCCCCCTGGGCTCCGGGTGCGGGCATGGGTGCGGGTGCGGGCATGGGCACGGGCGCGGGTGCCGGTATCGGGATCGCGGGGGGCATCGCAGGCCCCGGCGCAGGTCCGGGCGGCACCGGTCCCTGGATCACCGGCTGTGGCGCGGGAATGTTTTCGGCAGCCGCACCGGGCGGCATTTGATCGACCATACCCGGCGGCGGCAACTGGATCGGCCCGCCCACGTAGCGCCAACCGCCGCCCAGGGCTTGATAAGCGCTGACGATGCCAGCCAGCTGCTCCTGCTTGGTTTCGATCAAGACAATTCGCGCTTCATTGCGATCACGCAGGGCCGTCAACACATCGAGGTATTCAATACGGGCATTCTGGAAGAGTTTGTTCGCGATGCTGACGGCTTCTTCGAGGGATGCTAACTGTTGCTTTTTCAGGTCGGTGCTTTGCGTATAGTTCTGCACCTTGGACACGCGGTTGATCACCTCGGTAAACGCATTGAGGATGACGCGCTGATACTCGTAAAGAGCCTCCAGTTGCTTGGCGTTCGCGTTCATGTAGTCAGCCTGGATCGCTCTTCTGTTAATCACCGGCGCGACCAATCCACCTGCGACGCCGTAAATCAATGATTCCGGAGTGAAGAAAATATATTTTGGTTGGAAGGCCTCGTAGCCAACACCTGACGTGATGATCAACTTGGGAAAGAAATTAGCGCGAGTCACGCGGATGTCGAGCCCGGCAGCCTGCAACTCTCGCTCGGCTGCGCGGATGTCGGGCCGATTCAGCAGTAGCTGCGAAGGGACACCCAAGCGCAACGCTTGCAGTTGCAGATCAAGAAATCGTGCGGAAACGCGATCGACAGGCTGCGGGTAACGACCGCAAAGGAAGTTGATTCTGTTCTCAGTCTCGATGATTTCCTGCCTGACAATCAGCTTTTGGCTCTGATTTTTACGAACCTCGGCCAGGAACCGTTGGACGCCCAGCTCGGTGCCGCGGGCCCCTTCTTTTTGGGCCTTGGCGAGTATGAGGCTTTGCTCCATCAGCGCGATCGTTCCATCCAACGTTTCCAACTGCTTGTCGAGCGACATCAGCTGGTAATAGTTTTCTGCAATCTCTGCCACCAGACGGGTCACGATGTAGTTTCGACCATCGATGGTGCCGAGATAGCGCAGCCCGGCCGCGTCTCTGGCATTGCGCAGCTGTCTCCAGATGTCGATCTGCCACGAAATATTGGCGGCCAGCATGAAATCCGGCAGCGGATTCGGAAAGGGCCCGCCGTTGGGAGTCACGATTTGGTTCAGGTCCGCCCCCAGAGGAGTGTAGGTGCTGAGCTTATCGTACGACGCGTTAGCCCCCAGCGAGACGAATGGCAGGTACGCTCCTCGCCGTCTCAAGATCTCGTTGTTGGCGATCGCGATGTCCTGCGCCAGGATTCGCAGTTCCTGATTGCTGAACAAAGCCTGGTCGATCAAAGCCGACAAACGCGGATCATCGAAAAACTGCGACGGCCCCAGCTGCGACGAGTTCTCGGGGTCGGTCGAGCCGTCGAATGTCGGCGGCGGAGTGGGCGCCGGGTCAGGGCCTCGGAGCTTGGGAATTCCGCAGCCCGACATGCCGAGCAATATGCTGCAAACGAACGCTGTGGCGACAGCGTTCGTCAGATGCTTCGTATTCGAAGATCTCACAAAGGTCTTCATCCTTGTCGTCCTTGATGAGCTTGCGCTTATCGGTAATCCGCTCAGGTTGCCCGACCTGAGCCCACGCGGGATCGGAAGACATGCTTTGCGGGGGTTCCCAAAAAGCTGGGTGCAAAGCCAAGCCAGTTCCGTCGCATGAAGCCATCGTTCCCGCCAGTGGCGTTCACACACGAGCGTCCTGCTCGTGCTACAGTGCGATGACCAGGAATCTCATCGTCGGCAGAAGTCGGATGGCGGTGATGAATTGCGCAGAGTCGTTACAAGCTAACACCCGCGCCGCTAGCAATTCGCGCCACTGCTACTGCTAGCATTCGCGATTCAAGCAGATGGGATGTTAAGGCGCGGATTGAGATGTCCGCTGGCGCGCCGTCAGCCCGTGGGTTTTCCACACGCGCTGCACCATGGCGGGAGATGTCCCCAAAGCCGCTGCTAGCGAACGTGTGCTCCAGTAAGAGCGGCGGGGAGGCGACTCATGAAGAGTCTTGTGAATGATCTGCTGCGCGAGTGCCTCGGACTTTTTGCTGCGTTGGCCACCGCGCGGCGCATCTTTCTCGATGCCGGCAATGCCGCGCTGCGCAAACCGGCCGCGCCACAGGCTTACCGTTTTGCTAGCACAGCGAAGCTCGCGAGCGATTTCCTTGTTGAGAAATCCCGAGGCGGCCAACAGCGCGATGCGGGACCGCAACACCAATCGCGCGGGCGTGGTGCGTCCGCGTGCCCAACGTTCCAGCTGCAGGCGGTCGCTGTCTGATAGCTTGATAGCAGGTGCGGCTCTCATCACAAATGCGCGTCGCGAGAGTGTGAATCCGGAGTGCTTTTCGACTACTTGTTCTTGAATCACACGACGCGGAGCTTAGCCGCTCGGACAGCTAGACGATTTCTGCCCAACTACGGATCGTCGCGAAGGTTTTCTTGCTACGCTGCGCATGGTATCGACTACGGCGAGTTTGACGGGATTGATCCCGCCTGCACCGGAACGTTTCCGGGGCGGCGACGATCGAGCGCTGTCGCTGTCGTTCATAGCAGTAGGTGTCGGGCAGACGATGCGGCTGTTGCCGAAATTGGATCTCTGTCGTTGGCAATGATGTTTACCATGTCAACGCATTCAGATCGGTTTTCAAGCGATGTCGACCGGTCCGTAGTCGAATGTGTCTGGCGGCAGCGATTCCTATTAAAGCCCTGTCGCTTTTTCGCAATATGACTTTCTCTTCATGCAAACAGCGCATGGCAACGCAACGAACGGTCGCACGGCTTGATGAAGGCACGACACAGACGAAATGCGCGTCTCGCCGAAAATGCGATGGCGTCGTCGGTTGGCGCGTTGCGGATCAGCAGCTGAAATTGCAAACGCCTTCGGGCCGCCCACAGTGCATATGCCAGGGCTGTGATCGCGGCGATACGGACCCGTCGCTTCCTGGCGCAGGCTCTTAGTGTTCGAGGACTTCACTAAGAGGTTCATCCGTCTCGTCCTCAAGGAGTTTGCCATCGCCAGAGAGCTTGGCGAACAAATAGTAAAGTCCAGGAATGACCAAGACCCCGATGATGGTTCCCAACAACATCCCGCCGACCGCGGTGGTGCCAATCGTGCGGTTGCCGATGGCACCCGGACCCGAGGCACGGACCAACGGAATCAAACCGGCGATGAAGGCGAAGGAGGTCATTAGAATCGGCCGGAAGCGCAGCTTTCCGCCTTCGATGGCTGCGTCCTTGAAGCTCACACCCTCATGGTGCCGTTGCACCGCGAATTCGACGATCAGAATCGCGTTCTTGCCTAGCAAACCGACGAGCATGACCAAACCAATCTGGGCGTAGACGTCGTTGGCCAACCCCATGGCTTGCAAGAACAGAAAGGATCCGAAGATCCCGACCGGCAGCGACATGATCACCGCCAGCGGCAGGATGAAACTCTCGTACTGACCGACCAGCACCAGGTAGACGAATATGACGACGATCAAGAAAATATAGACCGCCAGGTTTCCTTTGCCCGCTTCGTCATAAGCAAGAGCTTCCCAGCCGAGGTCGTAGCCGCGCGACAGCGTCTCGTGCGCGACTTCCTTGATCGCGTTGATGGCCTGACCGCTGCTGTACCCAGCCGCCGGTGAAAGCTGAATGGGGGCAGACGGATACAGGTTATAGCGGTTGATCTCGTTCAATCCTTGCTTCTTCTCAAGCGTCATGAACGCAGAGTAGGGAACCATTTCCCCGGTATCATTCTTGACGAACAGGTTCTCGAAATCCTCTGGATACCGCCGGAACTGCGGCAAGGCCTGCACAAAGACCTTGTAGAATTGGTTGAAGCGGATGAAGCCCTGCTCCCAGGTGCTGCCAATGACGATGGACAGGTTATCCATCGCATCCTTGATGGACACGCCCTTCTGCATGGCCACGTCGTTATTGATGATCAGCTCATACTGCGGATAGTTGCTGGCAAAGAAGGTGAAGATACTTTTCACCTCCTTGCGTTTCGACAAGGCAGCCAGGAATTTCTCGGTCTCTTCGCCGAGGCGCACGTAATTCATCGTGTTCGTCTTGTCCAAGACGCGCAACGACAGCCCGCCGGCCGCACCGAAGCCTGGCACCGCGGGGGGCTCGAAGAACTCGAGCTTCACATTCGTCATCGCGCGGCCTTCGCGCTCGAGCTCTTGGATGATCTGCTTCGAGGTCATCTTGCGCTTCGACCAGCTCTTCAAATTGATGAGACAGGTTCCTGCGTTCGAGCCGCGGCCTTCGGTCAAAACCTCGTACCCGGCCAAGGCCGAGACCGAGTTAACGCCGTCGATCTTTTTGGCGATCTCTTGCAGCTCTTGGCTCTTGGAGTTGGTGTACTCCAGCGTCGACCCGGGCGGCGTCTGCAGAATTCCGTAGATCATGCCCTGGTCTTCCAGCGGAATGAAGCCGGACGGAAGCACCGTGTTCACGGCGAAAATTCCGGCGCCAAAGCCCGCGATTACCAACATGGTCAGCGAGCGTCGCGTGACGATCGGGCCCAAGAACGCGGCATAACCGCCGGTGACCTTCTCGACCCCGCGGTCAAAAAGGTGCAACAGCCTGGCCAACGGCCCGCGCTTTTTCACGCCCGTGTGAGGCTTGAGAATCATGGCACAGAGGACCGGCGTGAGCGTCAGAGCCACCACACCGGAAAGAACGATGGACGTGGCCATCGTAATACCGAACTGCCGGTAGAAGGTACCCACCGGCCCGGTCATGAAGGTCACCGGAACGAACACGGCCGTCATCACCAGGGTAATGGCGATGATCGCACCGCTGATCTCGCTAATAACCTCTTTGGTCGCCAGATAGGGCGAGAGGTGCTTCTCGTGCATTTTGGCATGCACGGCTTCGACAACGACAATCGCATCGTCCACCACCACACCGATCGCCAGTACCAGCGCGAACAGGGTGATCAGATTGATCGATAGGCCGAGAATCTGCAGGAAAAAGAACGTCCCAATCAACGATACCGGAACTGCCAGAGTCGGAATCAGCGTGGAACGCCAGTCCCCGAGGAACAGGAAGACCACCAGAGAGACCAATACGAAGGCCTCGCCCAAGGTATGCAGCACCTGTTCTATCGAGGCTTCCAGGAAGGTAGAAACGTCGTAGCTGACCTCAAAGGTCATGCCAGGCGGAAACTGCTTGTCTTTGATCTCCTCGAGCTTCTCCTTGACTTCCTCGATGACCGAGGCGGCGTTGGTGCCGGGGATTTGCTTGAGAACGATGGCCGCCGAGGGATATCCGTCGATGTTCGAATAAATATTGTAGTACGAAGGGCCCAACTCGACTTCGGCAACGTCCTTGAGCCGCAAGATCTCGGCGTCGGGATTCGCCCTCAGAACGATGTTCTCGTACTGCTCTGGCTTGTTGTAACGTCCCACCCAGGTCAGCACGTACTCGATGGTTTGCGACGTTCTGCCCGTCGCCTGACCGAGCCGGCCAGGCGAACCGAGCATACTCTGTTCACTAATCGCCTTCATGATCTCGTCAGCCGAGATACTGTAGGCTCGCATTCGGTCGAGATTCAGCCACACCCGCATGGCCAGCGCGCGACTGCCGAGGATATTCGCGCTGCCGATACCGCGCACCCGCTTGATCTCGGGCACGACGTTGACGAAGGCGTAGTTGTAAAGGAAATCCTGATTGTGGGACGGATCCGTGCTGTAGATGTTCACGTACATCAGCATGCTCGTCATCGACTGGAGCACGATGATGCCCTCCAACTCCACGATCGGAGGGAGTCTTTGCTTGACGGTTTGAATGCGGTTTTGCACATTCAAGACCGCCACGTTCGGATCCGAGCCAGGCTCGAAGATAATCAGGATCGTGGCCTCGCCGGCGCTGGTGCCGGCCGAGACCATGTACCGCATGTTCTGCACCCCGTTGATGGCCTGCTCCAAGATGACCAGCACCGAGTCAACCAAAACTTGGGCACTGGCGCCGGGATAAGCAAGCGTGACGACCACGCTGGGGGGCGCGACGTTCGGAAACTGCGAGATGGGCAGGGTTTTGATCGACAACCCGCCCAGGAACAAGATGATGATCGATATGACGATCGCGAGTGCCGGTCTATGGAGAATTTTCGAGAACATTGCGCTCAGACACTCTAGTTGGCATTCGCATTCCGAGACCGGAGATGCTGACTATTCCGCGTGGTACTTTAGCTGGCCAGCGACTTGCTCGGACTTACGCTCTTCGTATTCCACCGTGTCGCCGTCGCGGACCTGCCTGACCCCCTCAAGGACGATCTTGTCCTCCACGCCAATCCCCTCTTTGATGACAAACTGGTCTTCCAATTCATTCTGAATGACGATCTCGCGCTGATGGGCCACATTGTCCTTGTCGACAACGTAAACGTACCGCTTCTGGAGAACCTCGAATGTCGCCCGTTGCGGAATGACGATGGCGTCATTCTGCACGCGGCTGATCAAAATGGTCCCGGTCTGTCCGTGACGCAGCAGCCGGTCCGGGTTCGAAAAGTCAGCACGAAAAGGAATGTTGCCGGTCTGGTTGTTGAAGTCGGCCTCGATCGCATTGATCTTGCCGGGTTGGTTGAATATTTCGCCGTTCGCCAGGCGGAGTTCGATTTTTAGATTGTCTTTCTGCTGAGACAGCATGTACTCCAGGTAGCGAGCCTCGGGAACGTTGAAATAAACCCACATCAGGCCGTTGTCGGACAGCGTCGTGAGAATTTCCCCTTCCTGGACCAGGCTGCCTTGCTGCTGGCGCAGACGATCGACGATGCCGTCAAATGGCGCGATGACGGTCGCAAAATCCAATTCGGCCTTAGCCAAAGCTGCCTTGGCCTGGGCTTTCTTAAACTCGGCGTCGCGCAACATCACTTCGTTCGGCGAGACCACATTGTCGTCAGCCAACTTTTGGGTGTAATTCAACTGCAGCTTGGCGAGCGTTGCCTCGGCAGTCTCGGCGTCCCACTTTGATTTATAAAGAATCGGCCTCACCGTGAACAACGGCTCGCCTTCCTTGACGTGCTGCCCTTCCTTGACCGTGATCGCCTCGAGATATCCCATCTCTAGCGCGCGGATATTAATATGGCGCTGGGAGTGGATCTGGCAGACATACTGCTGGACGAGCGTCACGTTCTTGGACTGCGGCGTGGTGGCCGTAATCTTATGAGCCTCGTGGTGCTCCTCCTCAGGGTGCATGTTGCACGCAGGCAGAGAAAGCGAGACCAGCGCCAGGATCATTGTCAGAAGGGGAGAAACTTTCATAGTGCTTTTGGCTCGTTGGTTGGTAACCAGCAGATTTTTTTTGAGTTTCAACTTGGGTCGCCACCGCCCGCACATGCGGCGGATTGTGAAGGTGGCAATCGCTTCGGTAATGTTATCGCGGTTGGGCGTGCGAATAACGATTTGCGATGGATCGCCTGTCTTAACCATGGTGACCGTGTCACTTTCGAACACCAAGAGGCCATCGGCACGCTCTTGGGGTCGTGCGCATGATCAGGGGGGCAATGTACATTTGGGCATCCATGACATCGCCCGGTAGGGCATACAAGAGGAATTCGGCGAGCACTAAGGACTGAATGCTGACGGCCACCTCACATACGAAACTCCTGGCCTGACTAAAAACCATCAACCCTGGCTTAACGACAAACACGAGAGCCGATCGCATCAGTCGGCACGCGCGACTTAAACCCCACATACGGTAGCTCGATTTCCGGCAACGTCCCGATTGGGGTGAGACGATCAATTATTACAAATAAGCGAACTAATTGTCACGAATCGAATTCCGCGATATCCCTGTCATGAATACAATATCGTACTCTTCTCTTATACGACGAGCAAGAGATGCACGCCCAACATTGCCGAGAAGTAATGCCACGACAGACGGCGCCCAGCCCCCCGAAATTGGCACCAGTCCAAGGGTTAGGATCTCATGTGGGTTGATCGTTGGCAAAGGCACTTCTCGACAGCGATCCGCATTTGTCTGCCAGTGCTTAACGCGGATGCTCAACGAACTTTGCCGATCAACCGTCATGGGGAATGCGTTTTCGACAATATGCATGCGTGCCAGGCACGTTAGCGCCCAAGTTGGTCGACCAGCGTGCAAGGCAGCATCGAAAGTACGGGCCTTATCAATTGGTGTCAATCGTCCTTCGATGACAACTTTGCAAGGCTGACCGGCCATGCCAGTTCGCACGAGCACGCCGGTTCGCACGAGATTGCGCATGCCACCGAACGTAGCGAGAGGCGCCACTCCCCTATAGGCGCTGCCTACCTATAAGAACCGTTGATCAGCGTCAACAACTCTCCGACTGTGCGACGCGCTGTAACCACGTGTCGTAGTGGTTGATCGGTGAGGATTCGGTAGTGGTTCTGGCGGCCCACCTTTTCCCGTTCGATGACTCCGCCGGATTCCAGATCGGCGATGATCCGCTGCACGGCCCGCTCGGTGATTCCGACATGCAGGGCCACCTCACGCAGCACGAGCGAGGGATTGCGCGACAAAAGCACCAGCACGTGCGAATGATTGGTCAGAAACGTCCAATGGCCGCCCCCCCCCTCCGACGGCGATGAAGCTGGCGGCGTGTCGACTGCAGAAAGCCGCTTGGAGGGCGCGGCCGCCACCGCCAGGTCGGCACGAGAACGCTTCCGGGCAGAAACCATAGGCTCGTCACGGACGGTTTTCATAGAGATCGGCCAAATCGCTCAAAATAGGGAAACCTTGCCGGCTGGAGGACCTCCCTAAGTGTATTCAACGAAATGCGAACTGGAAATAGCGAATTTTAATACGCGACGATGTTTTCATATTTTGCTAAGGATTCTGTAAGAAAAGTAGGACCTACAGAAAGCTCTCCCCGCTCTTGGCCGTGTAATTCGTAAATGCATGTCCGCACCGTCGACCGCCAACACGCAGCCAGCGATGGATTAGGGGCAGTTCGGCTCGCTGCGCCCCTTACTTGCCCTCGACGACGGGCGCGGTGAGTTTGACGACCTCGCGCTGCGCCAGTTCGACGGCTACCGGGATCGCCCAAGGGACCATACCCGGGCTGTTCTGCGGCGGCCCCGAGGCAAGTTTTTTGATCAGGGCCTGAAGCGTCGTCAGTTGCTTCGCCAAAGCTTCCTGGTCCCCGCGTGCATGGAGGGCCCGCGCCAGCATCGTCTCGCCCAATAGGCGGCTGACACGGATCTGATCTAACATTTTGGGCGCGGCGAGCTCGGCCACGGCGTGCTGCGGCAACGCCTTGCTAATGGTAGCGATCGCCTCGTCGAGTTGGCCGCAGCGGAACTGCGCTGCCCCCAGCACAATCTTGGGCACTGGATTTCGCGCATCCGCCTCAGCAGCACGCTTGGCGAGCGTCAATACCTCGCTCATGTCAACAGCCGACTTGTCGGGCAAGACAAGCGCGACAGCAACCGTCGAGGCCTGGTCCGGACTGGTCGTCTTCCCAAAGCGGCTGAAAAGCTCCCTGGCAGTCGCTTGATAACCTTCGTCGTCGCCGGCGGCGAGTTGCAAAATGGCCTGATTGTATACAGCGCCCATCATTCCCTTAGTGGCCATGACCGCCAGGCGATTGGTCTGGGCGGCATCGCTCCATCTCCCCAGCATGGCCTGCGCAGCGCTCCACTGCCCCACGAATTGCAAATAGATTGTGCCCAAGGGAAACGCCAGCGAGAAATTCTCGTCGGCCGTGGGCCAGTCTTTTTGTTGGTACGCCTTTTCCGCGCGATCGATGAACTTCGAGAGCGAGGCTTCCAGACCCAATTTCACATTGTGCAGCTCACCATCGTTCATATCGGTCAGCGGGGGCGCGATGCCGATGGCCTTTACGATGCGCATCGCCTCGTCGCGATTCTCGAGATTTAGATTCGCCAACATCCGTATCGCCAGACTCGCGCGATCATTGGCTTTCGCGGCGTTCAGCAGCGCAATTGCCTCGTCACATCTGCTGGTTTTGCAGCAAGCAATTGCCAGCAAGCGGGTGTACTTGAGATTGCCTGGTTCATGGCGGACAAAGGCCCGCGCTATGCGTTGCGCCTCGGCGAGCTTCTGCGGATCTTGCTGCGGCGCGCGCATTTGCGTCCAGGCCGCCGCATAAAGGTCCTCCGGCTCCCGAGCCTTGGTACGCGCATAAGCGACCGCCGCCTGCCGAATTTCCGCATTGAAATCCACGCGACGGTTCACCGCTGCGATCACATCGTCGGCCAGGACTAGCTCTTCGTACAGCCGGTCGACTTCCGCTCGCGCGGCGGTCTCTTCGGGACTACGCGCGAACCCTTGCAATGGGATCAGGCCCAGGCCGACAAACGCATCCGAAATATCGCGCAGGCTGACCCGGTAGCTCTGGCCGTCTCGATCGACAGTGACCAGCCGATCGTCGGCACGTTGGTAACCGAGCGATACGATCGGCCCGTCCTGGGTCTCGATGCTCCAAATCCTTTTGCCATCAGTCAAATGCCAGGCGTCAATCTGATTTCCGGCGGCGAAGCAAATCGTATCGTCGGCAGCACACAACACCGTGGCACCTTCGCTAGCGCGCACAGTGTTCGTCACCGCGAACGACGAAAGGTCAAGTCGGTGCAGATCGCCACCGGATGTGAGCAGATAAGCCACATTGCGCGATGGCGGCATGGCGATCGCCGTGATGGCGTCTGGAGAAACTTCACACTCGGCCGTCAGCGCCGCGGTGGTGGACGAGATTCTCTTCGCTTTTCCATCTCGACACGCCAGCAGAAGATCGCCGCTGCCCATGAACCGGGCCGCGACAGCCTCGACTTTGGCTGCCTGCAAGGCTGTAACCTGCCGGACTTCCGCCCCACCGCGGGCTTCTTTCAAGATCAAGTCCTTGTCGGTCATGATCACCATCTGTTGGCCGGTTGCGGAAACGTCGAAGTCGAGAATCGTCGCTGCGGTGCGAAACAATTCCTCCTCGAAAGCGCCGTCTTGCTGACGCCACTTCAATATCACGCCGTCCGAACTGGAAATGACGCTCGACGGTCGATCGCAAGTGACGATGCGCTTCACCGGTCCGAGATGCGCGCCATGCGAGATCGACTTGACCGTCTTCCCCGTCGCGGTGTCGATCAAGGTCAGCCCACGCGGCGCCCGTAGGAGGAGGCTGTGTGCGCGCGGTCCCCATTTAAAATGACGATCTTGCAAATCTTGCGGCAAGCCTTCGCACGGAACTTCGGAAACCATATCGCCGGTCGCCAGGTCGTAAACGCGCAGATGGATCGCGGTTTCGTGGGCTGCGCGAATCAACAATTGCTGTGCCTGTTCGTCGTAGGCCAGACGATTGCCCGCGTCCCAGTGCGCAATCCGTTTCCCCGTCCGTGCATCCCACAGATCACTCCCCCCCAGCAGCGTCGCGCCGCTCGCAGATAAAATCGACGCGCCGTCGACGTCCTTCGCGCCTTTGGCTATCTCCAGCTGCACCACGCCTGTGCTCTCGGTAACCAGGAATATCGCGCCGGCGCTGGACTTCCGCAACTGAAATCGACCGTCGTCGTAAAGAAGCTTGCTGCTGGCCTCGCCCAATGACTCCTCCTCGCCATCGCTCCACCGATGCAACGTCAAATTACCCTTTACGTCGGCGACGACGAAACGCGACGAGGATCCGTTGAAATGCGATACGCTTGCCTCCCTTTGCTCAAAAGCGCGGATTTTCGTCAGGCCCTGCGCGTCGAGCAATTCCCATTGCTTGTCGTGTAGTCCGCGAACAAGTATGCGTGGCGCTGACTTGCAAACGATGACGTCACGATACTCGGCGCTGCTGATGGTCGCCGTCCTAAGATCGAAAGCTGCCAGGCTACAGACTTCACTAAAAAGTCTACCGTCGATTTTGAGAGTTACGGTGTCGTTGCTGGACCGGGAAAGAACCGCATCGCTTAAGAACGAGTCCCCTCGCCCAGCTGATACCGAGAAGTGCAATCCATTCGCAAAGCGAGTCATCGAAAAAGGGGACAAGCAAACCACGACCACATCGTCGAAAGTAACTGTGGTCGAGGAATTAGCCGGTCGCGGCCCTTGCATGATCAGCGCAAACCTTTCATCCTCGTCGAAATATAGTCCCAAACGCTTAGTCTCGTCGGAATCT
>DASXEJ010000297.1 GCA_036490175.1 Pirellulales bacterium
TTGCAACGCCCTGCTCTCCACCAAGTGACGGACGCCTTCGATGGTTAATGGTGCCCTGGCATCGCCAATAATAACGGCGGCCAGGGTCGGCGAGGCGGCAATTGCCGCGCAATCGTCGTCGGTAAGTCCCAATCCGACCAACTCGACACGCGCGAGCGAGGGTAATCCAGAGAGCTGCACACACAATTGGCGCCGGTCATCAGTCGCCTGCGGTTCCCGAACCTCCAATTCAACATTTTGCAGCGCCGGTAAATCGTCGAGATACGCGTCGCGGAGAGCTGCAGCCTTGATATGCAGCGAGGTTAGCTGCGGCAGCGTGGCAAGCGTGACCTCGCAAGCTCCGCCAGTGACGTTAATCCTCCTCAGGCTTGGCATCCGCTCGATATGTATTCTCTTCAGCTAGGGATTCGTAAACGATGCGGTCAACAGCTGCGAGAAATCGACAAGTTGCAGATCTTCCCCTTGCAATCCTTGCATGCTGAGCTCTTGCAGCTTCGGCAGCACGTTCAGCCTGGCAACGCCTGCCAGAGTGCAATGAGTGTAATCGAGGCGGAGCTCGGTCAGTTCGCGAAGACCTGCTAATTCGTCCAGCCCTTCGTCGTCGATCTCGGCGTGGGGCATCGTTAGCTTGGTGAGCGTCGTCATCCGGACGATGGCGTGCGCGCTCGCGCGGTCCATTCGTGCGTTGCCGAGCGAGACTGTTTTTACATCCCGCAGGTACGGAAGCAACTCCATCTGCTTTCCGCGCAGATTGCACAGGTCGAGTTCCAGCAAGCGTCCGCGAATCGAGCCACGCAAATCATCAACTTGTCGTAGTGCGCGCGATGGTCTGGCACGACGATCGGCGACCACGCCGAGCACCAGGCCCACCACAGTGATGAACAGCATTAACGTCGCCAGGCCGAAGCGCGAACGCGCCCGCAAATAAGGCCACGAAGGTCGCCAGGCGACTTGGCGTATCGGCATCGCATGATCTCCCGCAGGGCAACATCCGCTGGCGGCGATCGCAGACGGCACTTGGAGCACTGCTTACGACTCGACGAATTCCTCAGCCGCGTCGCGCATCACCTGCACGTCGGCATCGAGTCCGGTCCACAACTTGAAGCCGATCGCCCCCTGATTGACGATCATTCCCACGCCGTCGAGCGTCTGCAGCCCGCGCTCGCGGCTTTTGCGAATCAGTCGCGTCACTGGCGGGCTGGCGATCACGTCGGCCACGACCAGCGACCGGGCGGCGCCATCGAGATTCACAGGCACGCGCGCCGTGTGATCGTTGAGTCCGATCGATGTGGCGTTTACCAGCACGTCGGTATCGGCCGGCACGCGGAACTCGCCTTCCCACGGCAGCAAGGCCGCCGGCGTTGGTGTCTTTTCGTTGAGCCGGTCGACCAGCGACTGGCCACGTTCGGCCGAGCGATTGACGATGGTGATTGTAGCTGCGCCGGCCAGCGCCAACTCGACGGCAATCGCCCGCGCGGCGCCCCCCGCGCCGAGCAGCACAATCCGCTTGCCCTGCGGATCGGTCACTCCGCGGAGCGATTGTAGAAAGCCCTTGCCGTCTGTATTTTCACCGACCAGCTTCTTGCCGTCGCGGATGATGCAGTTTACAGCGCCGATCGTGGTGGCCGCTTCGCTCAGCCGGTCGAGAAAGGCGAGCACGGGCACCTTGTGCGGCTTCGTGATATTGGCGCCGCGAAAGCCCAGCGCACGAATGCCGCGGATGGCATCTCCTAAATCATCGGGCGTGACTTCCAGCGTGATGTAACGCCAATCCAGACCATGATGGGCGAATAGCTTCTCCATCATGTATTGGGTAGGATTGCCCGCCACGGCCTGACCGAGCAGCACGCAGATCTCTTGCAAAACCGATTTGTCCACGATTGGGCGACCCAGTCCATTTGGAGGAGCGAAAGAGCGCACGGCATCAGGCATCAACCAAACACGCAAAGAACGTTACCGAGCGGTTTGCTATCTTCTCTGCCAGAGCTGACTATTTCAACCACATTCGCCCGCGCCGCGTGCAAATCGTCGTTCAACTACTGCGGCATCCACAGGCGCGCTTGTCCGCCGTTTGTGGCGTGCGGCGTAGTCGCGGTGCCGCTGCGCCGCGCCTTGATGCGGACATAAGGTGCGACGTAGCAGCTGCGATGGGCAAATGTGTCGACAGCCGCCTTGGCATCGGCATGTACCGGTTCCAGTAAGTCCTCGATGACGAATCCCGCACGACATAAGCTGCCGATCAGTTCTTCCCAGCGATGCAGGAATTCGACGGTGCCCTCTTCGCGGTGAGGGCTACCCAGCACTGGCGGCAGCGGTCCGCCACGATAATAGGGTTCGACCAGCTCATAGCCGCGCGGCGAAGGTTGCACGTCCGCTTGCAAGCTTCCCGGCTGCTTGTGTTGGCTGATATACAGCCCGCCTGGCACAGTTACTCGACTCACTTCGCGATATACGCGCGTCAGGTCCGGCACGTAGCACGTGCTGACTGGCTGAATGACGATATCGAATGCCGCGTTGCCGAGGGCCGAGAGATCGTCCATCGACGCCTCGACGATACGAATGTTCAGCCCGCGCTCTGCCGCGACTTGCCGATCGAGCGCCAGCATTTGTGGACTGATGTCGACCACGGTCACGTCGGCGCCGGCGGTCGCATAGAACGCGCTTTGTCGTCCGCCCCCGCCGGCCAGGCACAGCAGGCGCCGCCCCGCCACGCCACCGTCGAGCCAAGTGTCGTGGGCGACAGTCGTCGGCGACTGGGCTATGTCCGCGTCGCGTGCCGGAGTCGTGAAACGCTGCTGCCGGGCGACCAGCGCATCCCACGCGCGGCGATTGTGCTCGCGGGCGGCTGCTATGGCGTTGGCCTGTTCGCGGTCCATGGTCGCAGTTTAGTCGCCATCGCCAGTGACACCAGTCCCAGCACGGCCAGCGACAATGCCGCGGGCTCTGGCGTTGCAACCGGTGTGCCGCTGGCCTTATCCAACCAATGCGAAGCTATTTGGTTGACGTCGAGACCGTTGACGATGCCGTCGCCATTAGTGTCCCCGGCCGGGCTGAACTTCAGCCAATTCTGGGCAATGGCGTTCAGATCGAGGCCGTTGACAACGCCGTCGTTGTTTGTGTCTCCCCGGACCTTGGTCAGACTCAAATCGTCGGCCGCAAAATAGGCCGGCGTATTCATGCCGAAGTCGCCGTTGTCGGACGACGAGAGTGAAAAAGACAAGGCCGTCGCATTGTAGAGACTCGTAAGATTCACGTTTTGCCAGGAGTTGACGATGTAGTCCTTGGCCGGATCGGCCGAGCGGAAATCAGCCAGGTAGAAGTCGACGCTACCAATCGGCTGGCTACCGGCATTCAGCCCCGTGATCGTCAGCTTGAACCAATCGCCCGGCGTGCTGCCGACCGGTCCCGAGAACTTCTTTGAGAAGTCGTCACCGTAAAACATCGACAGGACATCGTATGTCGTATTGGTGACTTGCAACGACAACGGGTGGCTGTCGGCGGGCAACTGAACGATGGGGGCCGGCAAGACGAATGTGTTCGTAAAGCCGATTCCATAATTCGCCGACCCGCCCGAGCCGGCGCCGGCCGCGGCGCTGAACTGGTACTGATAGTCCGGCACACTGAGGTCGGCCGTGGCCAGGGTGGTCGTCTGGTCCGAGTAGGCCCAGCCTTCCCAACTGGTCACACCACCGCCGTAATCGGTGAAGGAGTTGTTGAAGGTCGCGCCGTCACTGACGAACTGGCCGGCATTGTCGGCGCCTTCGTAGAAGGTATTGGGAGCGAGTGGAAGATCGTCAAAGTTAACGATTTGCGCTCGCGCCGTGCCGGCGTAGAAAGCCAGCACCATCAAACCCAAATGTAAAGCATTGCGATCGCGCATCGGCCGACCTCCTTGTCAGTGTTGTGAAGCTTGATTGTGAAGCTAAAGCCGGACACACTCGGCGGGAAATTAAAAATCGCCGACCGGTTCGCGATCGCTGCGGGTGCAAATGGCCGACAGGACGACGGTCGACATCTCGTTGTTCAAAAACCGCGCCCCGCCATCCACAAAGAGGCCGTTGGCGCCGCTGGGGTGCTGACTGTGGATGTCGTTGTCGATCGTGGGGGCTGTGTTGAGCGGATACGACACGTCAAAAATGTTCATGCCACTGATCCACTCGCCGATCGGCAGGAACTCGGAGTCCTCCGACACGATCAGCGTCATGCTCGTGCCGTCGCCCACCATCGACAGCGAGACCGCGACGTCGTACAGCATCATGCCGCGGGGCGGACTGTTGGAATCGCCATTGAAACGTGGCCCGTAAATGCCGCCATAGTCGCAGGGACCGCGCCCGGTGGTGGGAGTCATCACCGCGCGATCGACGCTGGGGCAGATATAGACGGGCAACACCGTGCCAGCCGCCGCGGCGTTCGCGGTGCTATCGAAGGGTTGGCCGAGATCGAGCTCGCCGTAAACGCCGGGTTGTTCGATGTACGAGAGCGACAGCGCGCACCAGGAGAGCTGCCGTCGCGAATTGTCGGCCGTCAGGCGGCGCTCGATGCAGCCGCTGGGAAAGGTTCCGTACGCGCCGTGATAGCCGTGCAGCGCGATGCCCATCTGCCGCAAGTTGTTCAGGCATTGCCCGCGGCGGGCCGCTTCGCGCGCCTGTTGCACAGCCGGCAGCAGCAGGCCTATGAGCAAGGCAATGATCGCGATCACGACCAACAGCTCGACCAGCGACATGCCTGCCCGGCGTTGATATGCGTAGGCGCTATGAGCCATTCCAACGATCGACCGGATCATGCCGCGTTTGCAGGCGCACCGCTAGCGCACAGGCACAGCGCGATGCTGTGCAAGAGATCGCCGGACGATGCTAATTTACTACCGCTGCAAACGAGAGACCGGGCGGCCTTTCTTGCGCGTGTCAAACGTACCGAGCGCCTGTCCCTCGCAGAGCGCTACAAGTCACCGCATTGGTAGGTCTTCTGACTACCGACCTCGGGCCACCCGTGCCTTCTCGTCGTGAAAGTTCACGACAATGGCTGCCTGTGCGCCGCACTATCACATGCGGCAAAGGCGTGAGTAGGTGCCCTCGTAACTTCGGTTACAGCGGCGGGGCCGTCCCGGATTTACACCGGAGTTCCCTGTTCGCCGGCGATTTCAGCGGAAATCACCGGCCACCAATGCACGAGTCACGCGAAGTTATCAAGACCGCTTCATTCCGTCAATGAAGAAGTTGCCTGCGCACGCGCAGAATCGCCAACCGAATCCACAATGACACTTGCAGCGTGTCCCACGCACAGCGAAATCGGCAGCAAAAGATCGCGAAAGTCTACGCATAGACACGCCGCGCATGCCGGCCCAATGGGCGTCGCTATCGTCCGCTTGTTACGGCTCTGCCGGCTGTAGCGATGGCCCAGCTAGCGGGTCGTCGGCCCCCTGCGGCAGCGCAACAGTCGTCCGTCTGCAGGCGGCGATTTCTGCGCGGCGCATTACGCACATTTACGGCGTAGCTTTTCTGGATAAAGCCAAATCCGTCGGCTCGCGCCTGTAGTGGGGGCGGAATTCCCGGCAAAGTACCGCGTCTGCAACGGAATCCCCTGTCCGGTCGAGGGTTTTCCGAGGCCGGCATTCCCGCCGGAACAGGCTTAGGCGACGTGTAGTTATCCGTTAGAATCAACCGTACCGATCACGTCGGTCGTGCGGGCAACCATTCCGATCAAAACAGTGGTGGACCTATGTGCGGCATTGTCGGCTACATTGGCTTTCGCAACGCCAGCGAATTCATGATTCAGGGGTTGCGGCGCCTCGAGTACCGTGGCTACGACAGCTCGGGCGTGGCGACCATCACTCCCTCGGGTGAATTTGCCGTCGCCAAGGCGGCCGGTCGGCTCGACCGCCTCATTTCGCTCCTGGGAGATGAACCGGCCGAAGGGCACATCGGTATTGGCCATACGCGCTGGGCTACTCACGGCGCGGCTACCGACGCCAACGCGCATCCGCACTACGGCGGTCGGCACGACCTGGCACTTGTTCATAACGGCGTCATCGAAAACTATCGCGCTCTGAAGGATTATCTGAAAAGCGCCGGCTACGAGTTCATCTCCGCCACCGATAGCGAAGTGGTGGCCCACCTGGTGGCGGATTGCCTCGCCAAAGAACGGGCCCACGGCGACCACCGCGCGGATGCCAGCGCCACGAACGGTTATCAGCCGCTGGTAGCGGCCGTCAGCGCGGCGCTGGCGAAGTTGCAAGGCACGTACGGTCTGGCCATCGTGTTCCGCGATCATCCCGACGTCGTCATCGCGGCGCGCCACGGCAGCCCGCTAGTGGTGGGCGTCGGTCAGGACGAGCATTTTGTCGCCAGCGATGCGTCTCCCTTGGTCGGTTACACGGACAAGATCGTCTACCTGGCCGAACACGAAATCGCCGTCGTTACCGCCGACTCGCTACGTGTGATTCATCGCGACCAGGGAGAAATCCATCACAACGTGCAGACGCTCGAGCTGCAATCAGGCGATGTCGATTTGGGCCGCTACGACCATTACATGCTCAAGGAGATTTTCGAGCAGCCTGAGACGTTGCGCAACGCCATGCGTGGCCGATTATCGCTCGACGAGGCGACGGCCCACTTCGGTGGGTTGAATCTCAACTCGCAACAGTTGCGCGGCGTGAATCGCATTTTGCTAACGGCTTGCGGCACCAGCTGGCATTCAGCCATGGTGGGCGAATATCTGATCGAAGAGTTTTCCCGCATTCCGGTCGAGGTGGAATACGCGAGTGAGCTGCGCTATCGCAATCCGCCGATCGACAACAACACGCTGGTATTTGCCATCACGCAAAGCGGTGAGACGGCCGATACGCTGGCGGCACTGCGCGAAATGAAACGGCAAGGACATCCGACCCTGGCCATCTGCAATGTCGTCGGCAGTAGCATTGCCCAAGAGGCCGACGGCGGCATTTACCTGCATGCGGGGCCGGAAATCGGCGTCGCTTCGACCAAGGCCTTTACCTCGCAGTGCGCGGTGTTGACGCTTTTGGCGTTGTACTTCGGGCGGCTGCAGCATCTCAGCTTTGTGCAAGGGATGCGAATTATCGAACAGTTGCAAATGCTGCCCGACCACGTGGCCCAGGCGCTCGAAGCAGACGACCAGATTCGCCGCATTGCTGCCAAATACTACCAGTGCAGCAACTTCCTCTACCTGGGGCGGCAGTTCAACTTCCCCACGGCCCTGGAAGGGGCGCTCAAGCTCAAGGAAATCAGCTACATCCATGCCGAGGGCTATCCGGCCGCCGAGATGAAGCACGGCCCGATCGCCTTGATCGACGAGAACACGCCCAGCGTTTTCTTGATTCCGCACGGCGTGGTGTACGACAAGGTGATCGCCAACATGGAAGAGATCAAAGCCCGCGGCGGCCCCGTGATCGCCGTGACGTGCGAGGCGGGTGCGCAGGCGGCCGACTTGGCGGACGACGTAATCATGATCCCGACCGTCGCAGACTTCCTACAACCGATCGTCACGGCGATCCCGCTGCAACTATTGGCCTATCACATCGCGGTCCTGCGCGGCTGCGACGTCGACAAGCCGCGCAACCTGGCCAAGAGCGTGACGGTGGAATGAGCGCGGAATGATGAAGGATGAATGAAGAGCGAGTGACAGCTGACGTTCCTACGGCGTGGCGTCGTACTTCCGCCCTTCCAATTCCTCGATAGCCTCGCGCAACCCATCCGGCACCGGGTGCGGCTTGCCCGAGCTGTAATCGAACACCACCATCGTTGACTCGGCCTCGGCCACGATCGCATGCTGAGCGAGGCTTTCGACGCGATGCTGCATCATCAAGCTGGTGCGGCCGATGCGGGCGATCCTGGCCCCGATGCGAATCGTGTCGGGAAAATTCAACTGGCGGCGGAAGTCGCACTTGATCGAAGCCAAGATCGGGCCGACGTGCCCCTCGGTGCGGCGATCGGCCAGGCCGATGCGCCCGAAGTACGCGATCCGCGCCGACTCGCACCAGCGGAAATACACGACGTTATTGACGTGTTGCATGGCGTCCTGATCTCCCCACTGCACGGCCAGCGCCAGCACAACGGGGAATTCGGCCAGCAGATCGGCATTATTTTCCATCGGCGTAGAATCCTGCAACGTTTTGGCATCTGGGTACGACCCACTCTCGCTCGACCTGTTCTATCTCACCGGCCGGCATCCTGCCACGATCCTGAACGAAGGCTCGCCCTGACGGGCGGGCTTGTTTCACCGCGCCCAGGACCGTGTTACGATGGCTCAAAACCACCTTTTGGGAGTCACCCTTGATGCGATTCGTGTACCGCGGCGCGGCGCTGGTGTTATTGTGTTGTTTCATCTCCGACGCGCGCGGTGATGCGCTCGAACGTATGAAAATGGAACGGTTGCGGGCCACGCACGAGCGCGTGCAAGCGCTCGCCAAGGAACGTGTGCCGGTCGAGCTGAAAAGCGGCTACGACGACGTGCGCACGTTGCTGCACGTACACTCGGCCTTCTCGCACGATAGCCGCGGCACGATGGAGGAGATTATCGCCGCGGCCAAGGCCACCGGAGTGCGCGTGATCATGTTCACCGAACATCCGGCCGATCATTACGACTACATCAAGGACGGTCATCAAGGTCTGGACGACGGCGTGCTGTTGATTCCGGGGGCCGAAACAGGTGGTTACCTGGCTTACCCGACGCGCAGCTTGAAGGGAGAGCCTCCCGGCTCGAATCAAGAATTTGCCGACCTGGTGCGGCGTGACGATGGTTTGATCTTCCTCTGCCATCTGGAAGAGCGAATGGATTGGAACATCGCCGGTCTGACCGGCAGCGAGATCTACAACACCCATGCGGACTTCATGGAGGAAACCAAGTTCATCTCGGCGCTGAAGACTCCGATCGGGTTGCTGGCCTTGATCCCGGCCGTGAAGCAATATCCTCAAGAAACGTTCGCGGCACTGCAGGATTATCCGGCCGCATACTTGAAACGTTATGACGAGCTTTGCCAGCAGGCGCGGCATACGGGGGTCTCGGCCAATGACGCGCATCACAATCAGGCCTTTCGCGGCCGGGTGACCGAAGACGGCAAGATGCAACTCGACGATGCCCTGGGCAAAAAGCTGCTCGTGCTCGACCCCGCCAAAGTTCCCTTCATCAAGCCGATGATGGCGGGCAAGCAACCGGGTGACCTGGCGTTTGAATTGGACCTGGATCCCTACGAGCGCAGCTTTCGCCACGTCAGCACCCATCTGTTGATGAAGGAGGTCACGCGCGACAACGTCTGGGAGGCGCTCAAGGCCGGTCGCGCCTACGTGGCTTTCGACTGGATCGCCGACCCCACGGGCTTCGTATTTCGCGCCGATCGAGGTGACGATAGCTGGCCCATCGGCGGCGAGGTGCCGGGCGCTGCGGGCGTGCGCCTGCGGGCCGCCGCGCCGCTCGCGAGCACGTTCAAGCTGGTCCGCAATGGAAAAGTGATCGCCGAGCGCGAAGGCACGTCGCTCGACGAAACGATCGACGAGCCGGGAGTCTATCGCGTCGAGGTCTGGCAGAATTTGGCGGGCGAGCCGCGGCCGTGGATCTTGTCGAATCCGATCTACGTGCGAGAAGCCGCCCATTAGTTCTCGGCGCCCATGCGCTCGCCGGTTCGGTGCCAGGCTGCCACGATCTGAGCGTTTACAATCGCGTCAAAACTATGCTTTTCGGCCGTACTATGTTTTAAAAAAGGGGGGTGCGCGATGATCCGGGTGCGTCATTCATTTGCGCTGTTGCTCGCGGCGACTCTGAGTGTCTGGTCGGTCGGCGCGTCGGCCGCAGAGCCACTCGATCTGTCGTATATCACCGACGACACGATCGCGGCGGTTGTACTCCATCCGCGCCAGGCGTTGACCTCTCCGTCGGCCCAGGCGATGCCGATCGAAGTGATCGTAGCCGCGGGCAAGCAATACATGGGAATCGATCCGCTCGAAATCGAGCAAGTCGTGGGCATTGTGAGTGTGGCGGAAGCGTTGGAGGGCGGGGAGCCCGGTGTGGGGGCCATTCTGCGTTTTGCCAAACCGTACGACCCTGAGGCGGTGGTCGCCACGCTGGGCGCGGGGACCGCCGAGGCCACGCACGCCGGCAAGCGTTATCGCAGTGCGGCACAGCCATCGGGCTTTAGCCTCTTCCTGCCCGACGAGCGCACAGTTGTCATCGCGACCGAACCGCAAATGAAGAAGATGCTCACGGCAAGCAAAGTCGATACGCCGCTCACGAAGCTGCTGCAAGCGGCGGACACTTCGCAGACCGCGGTGGCGGTTCTCGATTTTGCCGCGGTGCGACCATTGGTGCTGATGGGCATGCAGAATTTGCCGCCGGTGCCCGAGCCTTATCGACCGTTTTTGAAAACGCCCGAGTTGGTTAATTGGGTGCAAGTCTCGTTGGACTTGCAGACCGAGATGGAGTTGGCCGTGAAAGTCGGCGCCCAGGATGCGAAGGCTGCGGCTAATCTGAAGGATTTGGCCGAGCGCGCCAAGAAGCTGGCCCAACAGTTCCTGAAGGCCCAGATGGCGCCGGCGGCCGGGAACGGCCCACAGGATCCAACGCAGCAAGCCGCCGCACAGTACGCGCAGCGCATGATTGGCAAATTGCTTGACGAAATTACGGTTGACGTGCGGAACGACGTCGTGAATATCACTGTCGTGAAAGGGGCACCGGCGATCGCGTCGACGGGCATCATGGTGGGGCTGCTGCTGCCGGCCGTCCAGGCTGCGCGTGAGGCCGCTCGCAGGGCGCAGTCGCAAAACAACCTTAAGCAGATTGCGCTGGCGATGCACAACTACCTATCCGCCACCGGCAGATTTCCGGCCCGCGCCATTCGTGACAAGGATGGCAAACCGCTGTTGAGCTGGCGGGTGGCGATTCTGCCTTACCTAGAAGGAATAGAAGGCGAATCGCTCTACGATGAATTTCACTTGGACGAGCCATGGGACAGCGAGCACAACAAAAAGCTGATCGCGCGGATGCCGACCGTCTTTGCCAACCCGAATGTGCAGGAGCCGGGCAAGACGGACTACCTGGCGGTTGTGGGCGAGGGGACCTTCTTCGGTTCCTTTGCGCCGCGGACGGGATTGACGGCGCACGATATTACGGACGGCTTGTCGAATACGATTATGGTGGTCGAGGCAGACGCCGATCAAGTCGTCGAATGGACAAGGCCGAACGATCTGAAACTCGATCCTGATAAGCCCCTGGCTGGCTTGGGTAAGCTGAGGCCCAGCGGATTTAATGCATTGTTTGCCGACGGATCAGTGCGTTTCATGGGACCAATCGATCCCGAAGTGTTCAAGGGGCTTCTCACGTTTGCCGGCGGAGAATCCATCGCGACGCATCGATAGGGGCGGCCCAAATGATGCCGCCGCGAGCATGCGCAGCGCAAGATGCGGGCGCGCTAGTGCCGCACCTGCACGAATTCACGTAATTGATCTACCACATCTATCGCATCGGCGGCGAGGTGGGCACCGTAGCTGCCGGCGGAGGTGATACCGGCGCGCTGTAAACCGGCGCGGCTCCGGCGGGTGCCCCATAGACCGGCGCCGGATACGACTGCTGGTACACCGGCTGCGTGGGGGGCGCGTAAGTGTTGCCACCGCCCCAATTACCCCACGAGCATGGCTGATTGCAACAGCCGGTCGCCGCGATCGACGCGAGTCCCAGCAAAACTACGCTCCACTTCGAGCCATCCATGGCACACTCCTGCACTTCCCAAGGGAGCCGGCCGCGCGCAAACCGAACGCTGGTTTTGCGCCACAACCCGCTGAAGGAGCAGGACGGTAGAGATTTTGCGAAACCCGGTCAAGGCGGCTCGTGCGCGCAATCCTAGCCGACAGGCTTGGTAGGAACTTCGCCGTCGCTGGCTGCGCGGTGCCCTGGAGGGCGACGTGCTAGCTGCGGGGGGGCGCCTGAATGCGGGCACTGGGCATAACGCGCTTTTGCACGTCCGTCTCCAGCACGCCAAAGGTCGCCTCGTGACGCTGCACGGTCAGCTGCAGTGCGTGCAGCATCCGCTTGGCCGTAAAGTAGTTCGTCACGATCCGTTGCGTCACGATGACCGGGTCGGGAGGAATGCCGAATGGTTGCGGATTCAAGCCAAAGTCGATGATCAACTCTTCGGGCGTTCCCGTAACGCGGCAGAAGTTGGCATAAGAGGCCGTAATGTGCGAGTCGTCGACCTTTACCTGCTGTTGGCGCTGCGCTGCTTGCGCCGCGTCACCGGCGGGTGCCTCGGGCTCGATCGCCGGCTTAATTTTTTCGCTGGAGGTGCTCACGTGATTTCTCCTCTCGCTGGACGAGTTTGAATGCGTTGCCGCTGGCGACGTTGGCCACATGCCCCGACCGCCCCCCTAGGAAGAACTGTAGTATATCGTTGGGCTCAATAAGCGTCGATCTGAAAGACCGCAAGCTCGCTGCGGGCCGTGCGATCGGCCTGGGCGCTAATATCGGCACAATCCGCAGTCGCGACCAGCGCCATACCGTGACAGTACGGGCGTTGCCGGGCCGAGGTTCGTCACCATAGGTGCACTAAGCCGGTAGGAAAGGAAATAGTCGTCGCCGCGCAGCAGTGTCCAGCGGCGCGGCGTACTCGCTCACCTCGAATACTTCGACATAGTCAATCTCTGTACCGCGTATCGGACCGTATGCCGCGATCAGCTCTTGGCGGTACCGATCGGCCTGCGGGCGCAGATAGCGGCAGAACCACTGGCGCAACCAGGTGCGGCGCGCCGTGCTTTCTGTGGGCACCGTGTCCAGCACACCTTGATTGAACGGCAGCCACTCGAAGACCTGCGATTCGTGGCAGGCCAGCATGTCGAGTATGGTATCCAATTGGGCCGTGACATCCACCACGACGTCGCCACGCAACGGATTTGGCCGTGTGAACCTGTCGGGCAGGAATGCCACGACAGGCGCCGCAGGCAGAATTGGCACCTCGGGTTCGATCGCTGGTACAGTGACCAGGTACGAAGCGTCGCGTACCACGTGCCCCGCGGCGCGATGGTCGGGATGATAGTCATTCGTGCGGTGGGTCAGCACGAGGTCGGGCGCGAAGCGCCGCAATTCGCGGATCACCTCCCAGCGTAGAGCGAGATCCGCTTCCAGTCGTCCGTCGCGGTGCGACCAGAGGGTATGCTCTGCCCCGATGATGGCGGCTGCCGCCCGCATCTCTTCGTTGCGCCGCGCGGCCAGCGCCGGTCCCGACATTTGGTGGTGGCCGGCGTCGCCATTGGTAAGCGAGACGATCTTTACCGTATGCCCTAGCGCGCGATAAATCGTCGCCAGCCCGCCGGCATGGAATTCGGCATCATCTGGATGCGCCCCCAGGATCAACAGCTTCAGCGGCCTTGTCACGACTTACAACCCTTTCGGCCCGCGGGTAAATGAAACGTGTTGATGACGAATTTGATAGTTATAAGATTTCCCTACCTATCTGCTACCCGCTGGCGGCTGGGCCCAGCGGCAGATTATGATAGCGACACAGCGCGTGCGAGTTGCGCATTCACAATCCGAAACGACGGCGTTTGCAATGCAGCAGTTTATCGAAATGACCGGCAAAACCTTGTTGCGCGTCGTGAGCGAAAACGAGCTCACGCCCGAGCAGCTGCGCGAATGTGGTGTGCGGGAGGATAGCTTGGTACGGGTAAACCCTCAGGGGGATATCGAATTGCGCCGGCGAGATCGCTGGGATGTGATCGGCGGCCTGCTGGGCGAGTTCGAGGCACGGTTGCGGCACGAGACTGGCTTGGAGTGGGCGTGAGCCGGGCTCGGTCGATTTCCGCAGCACGGCCACTTCCGTTTAACGTGCGGAGTATCTGTCACGCCTGCTGATCGGACTGCGGACTATAGTTTCTAGGGAACTACTTTTTCTCTGGCAGCGGTTTCTCTGCAGGCTCGCCCGTTTGTTCGTCGGGCGCATTTTTCAATTGCTTCTGGTAACTGGTCCGTAGTTTGGCAACGAAGGCCGCATCGACCATGCCCGCGGCATGACCCAGGCCATCGGCGGGAATAGGCAAGCCGTGCGATGCGCGAAATCGATCGACTGCGGAGGCGGTCTCGGGATTGAACTCGACCAGGTCAGGCTTCTCGACGCGATTGGGGAACTCGGGCAAATCGGGCCACAGCAGCTTCAGCGCATAGAGCATTCGTTTCAGTTCGACGACATCGCGTCCGCGCACCAGAGAAAATGTACGATAGCCCAACCGGCTATGAATCGTGTCATATTGCCTGCGCAGCTCGCCGACAGGTTCCGGATGCTCGGCCACTTGAAGCGTGTCCACGATGTGATCGTCGTCGACGCCGTGATGGTTCGTACCGGCGACCAATAAGGCGGCCGATTGCTCGCGCCCTTTGCGCTTGTCGCCGCCGGCTGCCTGACCGGCTTCCAAGGCGGCAATTAGCCGGTCTGCCAACTCCATGCCTACGCCTTCGGTCACTTCGAAGCGATCGGCCACGGCGTCGATCACCTGCCGACCGATCAGCAGATTACCTTGCACCGTGTAATGCTTCCCTTGCCGCGAGCCGGCAAACACGCCGTTATCTTGTCCCGTAAAAGCTGCGGTACGTCCCTGCATATCGATAATGCCAAGTTGACGCGACTCTCGGTGGTCGTCGTCGGCCAGGAGTTCGTCGATGGCTTCGTTGGGCGTCTTGCCCGCCGCGAGCAGGTCCAGTCCCTGACGCCCGTACTGCACGGCCGTGGTGGCCTGCGTAGCCACGGCGCCAATACCGGCACGCACCCACGGGACATATCGCCCCACCATGGTCACACGCGTGGTCACCGCGACACCACATTCTGCCGCGATCGGATCGATGCCACAGATCGAAAACGTGTGAAACTCTGGCTCGTCGGATGCGGGTGCCTCCTGGCTGACAGTCAGGATCGCTAAACGTGCATCGTGATGTGCGGCAGCTTGCTGCGGTGCAATGAGCCGGTTGCTCGGCACGTCATGCACAGCCCCCTGGGCTTCATCCTCGCGGGCGATCCTCTCGCCTTGGTGGTATCCGCAACCAGTCAGATGAATCGCCAGTAGTGCGACTGCCAGGGACATCGTCGCCAGTCGGATGCCCAGGCCACGCGAATGCCTGCCGGGCGGCCATTCAGATCGTGAAAATGGCGTGGGAGCGCCTTGTGGATTCGGGCTACTCATCTGGCCCTCTCGCGGCAATTGGTTGTTGTGCATCGAACCGAGATGCGCCGTCACTGTGGGTAGTTTGGACAACAATGCTAGAGCGACGCAAGCAAAACCCTGCTGGCAAAGTCCGGAATCGGCCTTCCGTTGCTCGCGGACCGGCGTGTACCATGCCGCCCCGTTCAATCGGGACGCTTGATGGCGGGTGGCGTCCGTATCAGAGTTCCCAACGCGAATTATTTTGGTCGATAGGGAGAGGAACGAATGAGTAACGTCGGAGTTTTCGGCTGGATTCGCGAAGGAGTGCGACGCGCCGTATTGCTCGGCTTTTCCGATGCCGTCGAGCAGGTCGGCGCATCTGACGAAAAAGAATCGCTCCACCCACAACTGCAATCGTTATTGCGCGAGTCGCCACGGCGGCTGACTGCCGAGAGTCAACCGCTTGAGCCAACGCCCACACGGCAACAGCGCAAGCGACTGGGCCGCTCGCTGGGCCAAATTCAGAAGCCCGGCGGAACGAGCGCACCGCGCGACGCCTGAGCAGGGCACGGCCGCGTGGCGCAGCGACAATTCGGCCGCATCACGATTCAGTCGACGTCTCCGCGAGCCGCCTACTTGGCAGTGCTCGAAATCTCGAAGATCGCCTCGACTTCGACGGCGATATTGCCCGGCAGCGAGCCCATCCCCACGGCGCTGCGTGCGCCGACGCCATGGTCGGCACCGAAGACTTGCGACATCAAGTCGCTGAATCCATTGATTACCGCCGGATGGTTCTGAAAGTCCGGTGCGGCATTGACCATGCCCAACGTCTTCACCAGCCGGGAGATGCCGTCCAGGTTGCCGAAGTGGGCCCGCAAGGTCGACAAGATCGCCAAGCCGGTCTGGCGGGCTGCTCCGTAGCCCTCCTGTTGATCGATTTCCGACCCGACTTTGCCCGTGATCATCGTGGCATCAGCTTTTAGAGGCCCATGCCCCGAGACATACGCCAGGTTTCCCACGACGACTACAGGCTTATAGACGCCTGCCGGCTTGGGTGGCGGGGGAAGTTCGAGCTTCAATTGCTGGATCCGTGCTTCGGCGCTCACTGCCTCGTACTCCCTGAACTGACATGTGGATGGGCGGAAATTCTGGCGGGGGTTTTGATTGTAGTCACCCCCCTCTGACTGTCTAGTGTTGTCGTCAACAGCACGCCGCCCGCGACAGGCCGGATGTTTTGTGATGCCGTTCGATCGCCCGGCATTGCGAGAATCGCACTAGGGAACCCGTACTTTTGAGGGGTTCTTGTCGACTTTTTTACCGCGCACCAACACGTTATCCCAATCCCCTAGATCATCAAACGAACCCAGCCCCACTTGTCCCCCGACAAAAGTCTTGTCTTCGGCCGTCATGGCGGGAACTTGTAAATCGTCGAAATAAACCGCGATGGCGCCGGACTGCGCGTCGCGCGTCAGCTTCACATGATGCCAGCGATCGTCCCAGGGGGTGCCTGGCGTGGTCTTGGTAGAGATCTTTTCGCGTGCGGCATTGTTGACGATAAAAATCTGGTTCGCATGATCGTCTGTCTGTTTGCCGAAGTGGACGTAATAAAAATGCCCTGGATCCTGATAGCCAAAGATCAGGCACATGTCGCGATGGCCATAATCCTTGACCGTGCTGAAAACGTCGGCCTCAAGGACAAAGTCGCTGACGACTAAATCCTTGACAAGGGTGTAGTTCAACGGGCTGCGATGCGGCGGCTTGTACTCGCTTTGACGTGCCAGGCTGTAGGCGTTGCCTTGTCGCGAGTCGACAATCTTCCAAGCCTGCGGGTCCGTTGGTTGCCAGCGGTCCGCTCCTGCGTCGAAGTGTTCCTCGAACAACGTCGGTAGCGCCGTCAACCGCGCGCCAGGCTCGGCCGCCAATAAAGCACCCCCGGCACAAACCGGACCCGCGACGCCCATCAACAAAGCGGCGGACCCCAACGATCGAACCAATCGGACAATGGCCGGCGGCATGTCGATAATCTCCTGCGGGGAGTTGGATTCAGTAGGGCCGGATTCCGCCAGGGCCGCGGTCTCGGCCGTGTGGCCCTTTATGGTAACAGGCCGTTCCTACTCAAGCTCGGGCTTGCCCTGGGCTCGCAATAAAATTTGCTTTCCCTCTTGCCGCCACGTATCTGTACTAGTACAACTAATACAGTTGGAGGCATGCAGTGGAATTCTCGATCAGTCCGGCCGGCGGCATTCCCATCTATCAGCAATTGGCTGATCAGATCTGCGCAGCGATCGCGCGCGGCCGACTATTGCCTGATCAGCGGCTTCCCTCGGTGCGCGAGCTGTCGCAATCGCTGGTTGTCAATCCGAATACCGTGGCCCGGACCTATACCGAGTTGGAACGAGAGGGAGTGCTGTACACACGGCCTGGCATGGGGGTCTTCGTCGCGCACTCGCGGCAGTCGCTCTCGAAAAAAGTGCGCCGCGAGCGATTGCTCAAGAATCTCGATCACCTGCTGGTCGAAGCTGTGCGGCTGGGGTTCGCCGCCGACGAGTTGCTCGACCTGGTTGCCGACCGCGTCAAGCAATTCCACTGGGCCGAAGCCGCCACACCCGCTTCCTGAACAAACAGGCACAGAATGTGAGTCGTTTTGGTGAGGGCAAAATCAATGACCGATGCGATTGTTGTCGAGCGCTTGACGAAACACTATGGCCCGCGGCGGGTCGTCGACTCGGTGAACCTGCGGGTTCCGGCCGGTTGTGTTTACGGCTTTTTAGGACGCAACGGCGCCGGCAAGTCGACGCTGATTAAAATGCTGCTGGGCATGGTCCAGCCCGACGCCGGGCGTGCCAGCCTGTTGGGCGAAGACATCCGCGAGCTGCCCCCCGCCACTCGTGCGCGCATTGCTTATCTGGCCGAAGGGCATCCGCTCTATCGTTGGATGACGGTGGCCGAAGCGATTCGCTTCACGCGCCCCTTTTATGCCGTCTGGCACGACAGGTTTCTGAGCAGCGTGCTGGAGCACTTCCGCATCGGACCGAAAATGAAAATACGTCGGCTCTCTAACGGCCAGCGGGCGCAGGTCTCGTTGGCGCTCGCCCTGGCGCCCGATCCCGAGCTGCTGATCCTCGACGATCCGACGCTGGGACTAGACACCGTCGTGCGCCGTGACTTTCTCGAATCGATGATCCAGCTCATTCAACGCCACGGCCGGACAGTTCTCTTCAGTTCGCACATCCTGGGCGACGTGGAACGGGTGGCCGATCGCATCGGCGTGATGGTAGACGGCGTGCTGCGCGTCGACTGCCCGGCCGATCGCTTCCGCGAAGTATTGCGCCGTGTGGTGCTCGAGTTCCACGGCGCCGTGCCGCGGTTCCCAGCCTGCGCGGGCCTGGTCAGCCAGCGGCAAATCGGCAACAAGCTGGAGCTGGTCGTGGTCGGTTTCAGTGACGAACATCGGGCGCTGGCCGAATCACTGGGGGCCACGCACGTCGAAGTGCTGGAAATGAATCTGGAAGACGCATTCATCGCCTACACGCGCGGAGAAACTCCTCCGCTACCCAGTCTGGAATGGGAGACCGTCGCATGATCATGGCGCTTGCCCGCAAGGAGTTACGGGAACTGCTGCCGCTGATCATCTTGGCGCTGTTGGCGCAGATCGTCATCGTCACTGCGGCGATGGACATTCCGGTGGGACTGATCGAGCAGCAGTACCAGGTGATTCCCTTCGTAGGCAGAGACATCATCTGGTACACGATTGTGGTGGCCGCGGTGGTGGCGATGGGGGCCGCCTTGCGGCAGACCATGTGGGAGTCGGGGCAGGGCACGTTCCAGTTTCTGCTACATCGTCCCGTCAGCCGCCAGGCGATCTTTTGTATAAAGCTGGCCGTGGGCGTTGCCGCCACGGTACTCGTGCTCGCGTTGCCACTGTTGTGGTATGCACTGTGGGCCGCGACACCGGGAACGCATGCCAGCCCGTTTTTTTGGTCGATGAGCGCGTGGGCTTGGCAGTTGTGTCTGGGAATGCCGCTGTTGTACCTGGGCGCCTTCCTGAGTGGCTTGCGCCCGGCCCGCTGGTACGGCAGTCGGTTTCTGCCCACCGCGGGCGCTGCTTTGATGTTGTTCGTGACAGCAGGCCTTGGTGT
>DASXEJ010000298.1 GCA_036490175.1 Pirellulales bacterium
AAGGCATAGGTGCCGGCGCCATAGGAAAAGTGCACCAGGTTGCCGGCCACCGGCCCCCAACGGTCGGAATCAACAAACGTTTGACCGCCGGCCGAGTTATCCAGCCCGCGCGGAAGATACACCAGCGGCAGGTCGGGTGGCCTGCCGGCTTTTGGCCCGCGATAACCGAAATGAGGCATCGCGGCCGATGTCCCGTTCGTCGACCGTGCTGTGGGCCGAACCAGGCAAATCATCGACGTCGCCGTCCATTCTCCTTCCGAGCATGGAACGGTGATCGATCCGTCGGGAAGAAGCCCTAGGCCATCGGGATTGCGGAAGCCGGTTGCGAGCACGCGGGCCGTTAGTCCGTCGGGCGAGATTTGCAGCAGCCCTTCGTTTCCTGAAGCGGTGTAAAAATTCCCCTCCGCGTCGCGCTCCAGGCCACAAATGAAGTCGTGCCCTGCACTGGAAGTAACGAACGCATCGCTGAAGCACTCATAGAAATCGGCCTCGTCGTCGTCGTTGAGATCGTGTAATCGCGTGATCTGGTTGCGCCCCAAGACATAGACCTTCCCGCCGGCAACAACCAGTCCCTGCGGGTGGTGTAAGCCCGACGCAAAGCGCTTCCAGCGGACATGCTCTAGCTTCGCATCGAGGCCCGAGACATGCCACACATCCCCCTGCATGGTGCACACCATTGCCGTTCCATCAGGGAGAAAACCATGCCCGCCGAAGAACATGAGCGCGTTCCAGGGATTTTTCGTCGGTGGAGTGATGGTGTCGATCGCATACGGCTCACCCTGTCCCAGTGTGCCGATGGTCTCGATCGCTTGCGGCCATTGGGCCGGGCCGCCGTGCGTCAAACTTCGTAGCGGATGTTCTTCGGCTGGCGCTATGGCATGAACAAAGCGACCGTCGTCCACGCCAGGCGCATCAAGATAGAGCCTACCATCGAGTTCATACGCAAAAATCACCTGTCGCCCGTGACGGTAAAAGCCGCGATATCTTTTCGTCGCAGGGGACGGCGGGTCGGCTGGGCTGGCGACGCGCGCACCGTCGATCATTAGCCCATCGACGAAACCATGCCGCACGGGCGAGAATTTGACAAACCCACCGTTCCAGGCCGTCTCGTAGCGCAATGTTTCAGCATTGAAGCAGGCGGCCAGTTCACCCTGATCACCGAGTCGCACGCACACTCCGCGTTCGATACTCTTGTCGCCTGCTTTCACAATGCCGCAAAGCAGCGAGCCAAGATCCGAAGCGTTCCAACGATCGTCGCGCCACGTATCCTCGTTCTGATTCCCCCAGTGTCCGTAGCTACCACCGTCGAGGCCGGGATAGGCGGGCAAGATGGCTACGGCCGGCTTTTGCACACGAAAGTAGTCGGCCTCCTTGGCATAAAAATCGTAGAGCCGATCGCGGTTAACCGGTTGCTTCGTGAACCGCCACTCGGACGATTCCAAGGGCGCAAGTTCGTAAGGAAAGACGCCGGCCGTGTGCGTCACGGCCAGCAAATGCGCGACGCGAGAGTTTTCGTCATGTCCCAGCTCGAGCAGAAATCGCACGACATCGCGCCGTTCGGCTGTGGTCATAGCCGAACTGAGTCCCTCGGGCATCAACGTGCCTATTTCCTGACGTTCCTCAACGTCAGCCTTGACGATCGTTAACCGCTCACCCGAAGCTGCCACGCGCAATACGAGGTTCGTCGCGTCTTCACTGACGACATAGCCCTGGTGAATCTCGCCTTGCGAGGTGGCAACGCTAGTGGCAACGAACTCGGGCTTGACCCGGCGCTTGGGCCACAACAATGCCTCGGCGATTTCCTGGGGGCAGAGCGTCGCCGCCACGCGGGTCAAATCGGGGCCGATCGTGCCCCCTTGCTCGCCAATCCGATGGCACAATAGGCATGCATATTTTTGCGACGCGAAAACCGACGCGCCGCGTTCGGTATTCCCTTGCTCCTGCGCCTCAGCTACCAGTGCCAACGCCCGTCGAGCGTCATACGGTTCTGGCTCGGCGGCCTGCGCCGCGGCTGCACGCCCGCCAAGCAACAAACCGACAAATATTACGAACCAACGAGCTACTCGCGGCATGCACACCTCGAAACCGTCTTACATTGTCGTTCGGCGCACTTCGCGCGCCACCGCTTAAGCTGCCGCGAACGCGAGATGAATTCCTCCGATCTTAAGGTCGCGGAGTGGATGGGTGAACCCCCGACACGGATATCTCGTTAAGGACGCATCGGTCATATCATTCAGTATTTCTGTGGACTTCGGCCGTCATATCGAGCGTGGCAGCCGATTTGTCGCCAAAGGGGCGGGCAGCGGCGAACACGGCGGGCAGTCGTGGAAGCTAGCCGTCGCCCGAACTACACAACCGTGTACGGTTTGGGCGCAGAACGACAATCGTGGAACATCGCGCAGGACAACTCGAAATCAGCTGCCCCGCAAGGGGTTGAGGGTTCGAATCCCTTGCCTTCCGCTCTAGCGGATCTCTCGCCCCCGCAATGACTTGCGGGGGCTTCTTTTTGCGCACTAGATCGCCTCGACAGCACCAGTTTTCAGCGCAAATGTAGCAAAGTTGTAGCCAATCTCGGCGGCCCGATACGACGGACGCCTACTTACGATCAACGACGTTGCCGGACGGTCATTTGGTGGATGTGGGTGGATTGTCGAAAACGCCCCAGGACAACCTCGGACGTTGATAGCGCCCACAGTCGCAAGTCATGTAAAAGGGCTCATCTGTGCATTCGTGTTGCGCGACCTGCCTGACCGTCTCGCACTTCCGCTGCCACCTGACATACAACCACGTCGGCGACTTGCCGCTGCGATGTTTTCACTTACGGATCGGCTTCGACCTACATTGGCGAACGGGACCAAAGCATGCCAACGCGCGGACGGACCAGTCTAGTCTCACCTTCCTCGGATTGAATGGGTTCTTGGCACGTTGATTCATGCGACGAGTTTACGGCACTCGCATTCCGGAGGCGATCTGGCACCGGTTCTAACGCGCATTGTGCCAGAAAATGAACGGTTTTTGGCACCGCGTTCAAATCCTGCCGCACGACCCAATCTTGATTGTGGCCACGGCATCGTCTATGCTGTTCGGCGCATCGAACTACCTGGCTCAACCACACCGGCAGCGCGCTAATCGGGCAGCATCTCTAAGTTCGACTTTTGCAGTTTTTAGGGTGCCCGAAACTGGTCTGCGTAAATAGTGCGAGCCTCCGGCACAATGCTTGGGACATCACTCTCAGGCATCGAGCAAGGAGGCTCACGATGGAACTTGTACCCGGTTTTGTGCA
>DASXEJ010000299.1 GCA_036490175.1 Pirellulales bacterium
GTCGCGGCTAGCGACGACGGGCTGGCCGTCGATCTGGCGTTTTTCGCAGGGCCCGTCGGGTGCGAGGGGAGCATCACTGGCATGCAGCTCGAGAACTTGTCCGTCGGGCACGTTTTTCGCGCGGCACTGAGGAACATGGCCCGCAACTATGCACGCTGCGCCGACCAACTCGATCCGGGACGTTCTTGGCGCCGGCTCGCATTCTCGGGTGGTTTGGCCCATCGGCTTGAGCTGTTGCGCTCGTTCGTGCTGACCGACTTGCCAGGGCCGCACCGGGTGTGCGCCGAGGCCGAGGACACGCTGCTGGGCCTATTGGCGTTAGCGCTCGTTCACGCCGGGCAGGCCGATTCGGCCCTGGCTGCCTCGACGGCACTTCAGCGCGAGGCTGCCGCCGCGCAATCGCATCAATTTGACGAGGAGACACCCTGATGACGAGTTCTTTGTTCGATCTCTCTGGCCGGGTGGCGGTGGTTTCCGGCGCGGCACGCGGTATGGGACGTGCCATGGCACTCGCGCTGGCCGAGCACGGCGCAGACTTGTTGCTGGTGGATCGCAACGCCGAGGGCGCCGCGCAAACGGCACGCACGGCCGAACAACTTGGACGCCGCGCCGTGGCTGCGGCCTGCGACGTGTCGAACCCCGAAGAGATCCGCGCATTGTTTGTCCGCCTGGATCGAGACTTCGGTCGCGTCGATTTTTTGGGCAATGTGGCGGGCGAGGGAGTGCTCGTTCCGCCGGAAGAGCTTTCGGTCGAGCAACTGCGGCAGGTTTTCGAGAATCTGGTCGTAGGTCGGTTCACCATGTGCCAGGAAGCAGGTCGCAGAATGCTGCGCGCCGGCCGCGGCAGCATCGTAAATATCGGCTCTCTGGCCAGCACCACGGCCCTCGGCCGTGGGCACACAGCCTATAGCATGGCAATGGGTGCCGTCGCGCAGATGACCCGCGAATTGAGCACTGAATGGGCCGGCTCAGGTGTTCGGGTCAACGCGATCCTGCCGGCCCAGGTCGTGAATCCCAGCCTCGAGCACCGTATCGCTGCCAATCCCGACATGAAAGACGTATGGTTGCGAGGGATTCCGGCGGGCAGGCTCGGCCAACCCGATGATATTCGCGGATTGGCCGTGCTCTTGGCCTCGGATGCGTCGAGTTGGATCACCGGCGCGCTGATCCCCATGGACGGCGGAAACCTGGCGCTCAACGGGGGAGGCTCGCTTCGTCCCAGGCCGCAATGAATAATGGAAAGTTCTGATTGAAAATACCGCGGACTGCAACTTCCACCGCGGCTAGCAGCAATGGTATCTCGCATGAATCCCACCGGGTCCGGCATGGCAACGCAAACCACCGAACTGAATTTGATTCTGTCGCTCTACCGCACGATGCGGCTCATTCGCCAATGCGAAGAGCACCTGGCCCGCTGCCACCAGCGTGGACTGGTGCAAGGCGCTTGTCACACCTATGTAGGTGAAGAGGCCATCGCCACCGGTGTATGCGCCAATCTGAATACTGACGACGTTTTGTTCAGCACGCATCGCGGTCACGGGCATGCCTTGGCCAAGGGACTGCCCCCCGAGCAATTGATCGCCGAGCTGTTCGGCCGTGCCACTGGTTGTTCGCGTGGCCGTGGCGGCAGCATGCATTTGTTTACGCCCGAAATCGGGATGATGGGCACCAGCGGCATTGTCGGCCCCTGCATATTGCAAGCAGTCGGTGCCGGTTACAGCTTCATGCTCTCCAAGTCCGATCGAGTGGCCGTGGCATTCTTTGGCGATGGTGCCGTCAACAACGGTGCCTTCCACGAGGGGCTGAACCTGGCCGCGATCTGGAATCTGCCAGTGCTGTTCATCTGCGAGAACAACCAGTTCGCCACCGAGGTACCGTTCAAGTACGCCAGCGGCATTCCCGATGTCGGTCGCAGGGCAGCGAACTACGGCATCCCCGGCTTTGAAGTGGACGGCAACGACGTGCTGGCCGTACACGATGCGGCCCGCGATGCAGTGGCCCGTGCGCGACGCGGCGAAGGCGCCACCTTGATCGAATGCAAGACGTATCGCACTCGACCCCACGCCGAAGGTATGGGAGATTTTACGTATCGTACTCGTGAACAAGTTGAAGAATGGCGCGCCAAATGCCCGATTGGCCGACTGCGGGACGAGGCGATCGCCAGGAGCAGCGAGTGGGGGCTGACAGCCGACGAATGTGATCGGTTGACCGAGGAATTCGACGCCGTCGACGCGCAGGTGTCTCAGCAGATCGACACGGCTTCGCGCGCCGCTGAAGCCGCTCCGTGGCCCGACGCCTCGACAGCCACGGATCACGTTTACTGCCAACCTTCTTCAACACCACCCACTGCGCCCCCACCGCCCGGAGACCGTCAAACGACGTTTGTGCAGAGCACTCTCGAAGCACTCGATCACGAGATGGCGCGCAACCCAGGCATATTTGTCCTGGGCGAAGGAATCGGCGAACGTGGCGGCAACTTCCGCACGACCGCCGGCCTATTTCAAAAGTACGGGCCCGAACGATTACGCGACACACCGATTAGCGAACGCGGCTTTGTTGGTCTGGGCTGTGGTGCGGCCATGACCGGCACCCGGCCAGTGATCGACTTTATGTTCGTCGACTTTATTAACGACGCCTACGGCGAAATCGTCAATCAAATCGCCAAGATGCAATACATGAGCAGCGGACGGCTGAGAATGCCGATCTTGTTGCGCGGTTGCATCGGGGTGGGCCACTCGGCAGCCACACACCACTCGAGTAATTTCACCAGCGTTTATAGCCACATCCCCGGCCTGCGCGTCGTCATACCGGCCACTCCCTACGATGCCAAGGGATTGTTTCTGCACGCATTGCGTTCGAACGATCCGGTGCTGTTCCTCGAGCATCGCGAACTAATGGCGATCAAAGGGGCCGTGCCCGAGGAGGCTTACGAGATTCCATTTGGACAGGCGTCGATCGCACGCGTCGGTACCGAGGCCACGGTCGTGGCGATGGGGCTGATGTTGCATCGCGTGTTGGCCGTGGCGGCCGAATTGGCGGGAGACGGAACGTCGATCGAGGTGATCGACCCGCGTACAGCCTCGCCACTCGACGTGCCGACAATTTTGAGTTCGGTTGCCAAGACCGGCCGGCTGTTGATCGTCGATGAAGCCTACGGTCCGTGCAGTATGGCCGCCGAAATCGCCGCACAAGTGGCCGACGCCGGATTCGACGATCTCGACGCCCCCATTAAGCGACTGAACGGTGCTTTCACCCCCACGCCCTACAGTCCGCCACTAGAGAAGGTCGTAGTGCCGCAGCTGGAAGACATCCGGGCCGCAATCCAGGATCTGTTGGCTGAGTGAACGGGAAGCGGTTTACGGAAGTTGCGCAATCACGGAAAGCAACAATGAGGTCGAGTAGCGAAATCTGCCTGTCTACTTCATTCGTGCCATTCGTGTGATTCGTGGCAAAAAAATGCAGAGGAGAAGGAACCATGGATTGCACGAATAAGAAAATGGTTGCTTGCGTGGTTCGCGTAGTGGTGCTGGTTATGGTGACGAATCGCTCGTAGTCTTGCCTCTTTGACTTGTAAGGTCTTGTATGTCCGCGGAAATCACGATCCCTCGTCTGGGCTGGTCGATGGAAGAGGGGGTCTTCGTTCGTTGGTTGAAACTCGCAGGAGAATGGGTTGGTCGTGGTGATCAACTTTTCCTGTTGGAAAGTTAGAAAGCCACTCAGGAAATCGAATCCATCGACGAGGGCTTTTTACGCATTCCGGCCAACGCGCCACAGCCCGGCGAATCGGTGAAGGTCGGACAAGTGATCGCTTTCTTGATGGCGGCCGGAGAAGATGCCTCGACCGAAGGCGATTCGCCAGCCGCAGAATCGGCGCCCGCTACCGCAGCGGTGGCCGGCCCTGCGGCGCGCCGACTCGCAAGACAATTCAACGTGCCGCTCGACGATATTGCCGGTAGCGGCCGTAGCGGCCAGATCACAGCTGCCGACGTCCATGCCGAGGCCGTGCGCCGCCAGCCGGGCAATGGCGCCGCATCTCCTACAACCGCCGCGTCACACGAACGTGCCGCCGAATCGGTCGGTGTGCGCCTGGGGCGACCGGCGGACGACGACGGACAACCCGTCATCAATGCATTGGTCATCACACCACGAGCTCTGCGCGTGGCGGCCGAACGTGGCGTCGACCCTGCTAGTGTGACCGGCAGTGGCCGCGGCGGACGAATCCGCGAGCGCGACATTCTGGCGGCCTCTTGGAGCTCCCAATCTGCGACTTCGTCCACCGGGCCTGAGGCATCTCGGGCTGGTATCACGCGGCAGCAGCAAGCCGTGGCCGGTAGCACGCCCAGGTCAGGCAACGTCCGTCGTACAATCGCGCGGCGGATGGTTGCCAGCCACCAAACGACCGCACCGGTGACACTGACCAGTCGTGTCGATGCGACGAACCTGGTCAGCTTGCGCAAACAATTCCAAGCCGCGGCGGCAAACGACCAGGACGTTGTCCCATCAGTCAGCGACCTGGTCGTCAAGCTCGTGGCCATTGCGCTGGATCGTCATCCGCATTTAAACGCCCGCTGGGAAGATGAGCAGATCGTGGAATTAGCCGAGATTCGCATTGGTGTCGCCGTCGATGCCGAGGCGGGCTTGCTCGTGCCGGTGCTACCCGACGTGCGCGTAATGGGCGTGCGCGAGATTGCCGCAGCGACGCGCGAGCTCATTGCCAAGGCCCGCGCCGGAAAGCTTTCCACCGCTGACCTGCAAGGTGGCACCTTCACGGTCACCAACTTGGGCATGTATGGCATCGACGCCTTCACGCCGATCATCAACCCTCCGGAAGCCGCCATCCTGGGTCTGGGGGCGATCCGCCGCGAGCCGGTCTTTGCCGAAGGAGATCGGGTTGTGCCGCGTGAAATGATGACGCTCAGCCTGACATTTGATCACCGCATCGTCGACGGCGCGCCGGCCGCCCGGTTTCTCCAGACCCTGCGGACTGGACTCGAAAACCCGGCCGCCTGGCTGACTGCATAACCTGTAGCCGTTTCCATTCTCGGTGTTCACGGCCACACGTCGTATTTGCCGACGGATCACAGTAGAGCGATGGTGCGGCGGGCTGACAATTTCGTTAGACACCCGTCACGCGAATGATCGCCCAAATTCGGCCGATGTAGAATAGAAGGAACGAGCTCCCATGCGATGGGTCGTTCGTCCTCATTGGCGGAGTGTTCTGAAATGCGAAGATTTTCAGTTTGCGTATGTCTGACGATTGCTGGGTTGTTGATCGGACCCGTCGCGGTCCGTGGTGCCGGCGATGCTTCGGCGATCCGTCGTGCGACGCACACCACCGACTCGCGCTACGTGTCGAACTATCGACCGGATGAAATGAGGACATCTTCTCGTCAGCGCGCCAGCCGCGTTCATTACGCGCGGCCAACAGCAACGTATGGCTGCCGCGGACGGAAGTAGCGCATGCGTCGAATAGCGTTGACGCGTGTCGTTTGCGCATGATGCCGAGAAGAATACGCCGCCGTCATTCCCAGCTATTAGAGTAGTTGGGGCAACATGATGACGAACAAAAAATGCGGCCGACATGCCGAACGAAAGGCACGTCGACCGCATTATCTAGTTTGACGATTCGGCAGACTTTAGGCGTGCCGGTGCCGCTCAGGCACATCGCGCACTACGTTCCAGACCAAGCCCATCTTTTCCAGGGCCACGATCATCCAGAAGGTCATGTCGAATTCCCACCAGCGATGGCCGTGACGGGCCATGCGTTGATAGGCGTGGTGGTTGTTGTGCCATCCCTCTCCATAGGCCAGCAGCCCGACCCACCATAGATTGCGGCTGTCGTCCGTGGTCTCGTAGTTGCGATAGCCCCACATGTGAGTGGCCGAGTTCACAAACCAGGTGACGTGCAATACGTAGATCAACCGCAGGAACATGCCGTACGCCACAAAGGAGCAGGCCGTGTACAGGTCCCAACCGAAGTAGCCGATCGCGAACAAGATCAAGCCAAAGACAACGTGCCAGAGGACAAACGTGTTTTCCAGAAAACGCATCACCGGATCCTTGGCCAGGTCGGGCGCGTAGCGCTGCAGGGTCAGCTTCTGATATTCACCACCACGGTTGGGGGCTAGCCAAACCATGTGGCTCCACCAGAAACCTTCGCGCGGCGAATGCGGATCTCCCTCGTGGTCGCTGAACTCATGATGCTTGCGATGTACGGCCACCCATGTAGTAGCCGGACCCTCGCCCGCCATGCCACCAATGAACGCCAGTGCGTGGCGCATCCAGCCATAGGTGGCAAAGCTGCCGTGCGTCAGGTAGCGATGAAATCCCATCGTGATACCGAAGGCGCCTGTGAACCAACCAAGAAAGAGCATCAAGGCGACGCCCTTCCAAGTGAAACAAAACAGCGCCGAGAGCGCACCGACATGCAGAGCGGCGATCCATATGATCACGGGCCAATCAATACCCCGCTTCCAGCGGTTCGCCGGCAAATCGCTGGCGGCCGCTTCTTGCGCTGCCGTGAACTTGCGTTCGCGCCGCGGCATCAGGCGGGACTTATCCTTCTTGTTCTTTTCCTTGCGCTGCTGCTTGAGCATTTCAACCGGTGTCACAGTCGTTGTTCTCCAGATGATACTGCGGCCGTACAACCAGTGGCTGTCCCAGCCCCTCGGTAGTTACTTCGACGAATTCTACGGATCACAGCTGCTACCAGTGTCATGCGCTGGTCGACCGTTTGTAAAAGATTGGTAACAAACCTCGTTCCTGGAGGAATTGTCAGCTAGCGAACCGGTTTGAGCCGCTCCAGCTCGCATGCCCCTAGGCTTTCCGAGCGGCAACATAACCCACTCTGGCGATGGGCCAACAGGCCAAACAGCCGTCAATCGCTGAAACGCCAATCCGGCGTATCGGTTTTCGCGTATAGAGCACCGCACATCGGTCGGTTGGCTATCGGCCGGTACAGCCCGGCACGTGGCAGACGTATTCCGCAACGGCTAGAGTAAAGCACGTCCTGCCCGCGCCGCGATGCGCGATTTTCCCCACCTTCGATCCTGCAGCGTACGAGGCCAATTGCTTATGTCTTCGCACAGGCTGACCACCGCATTTTTTTTGCTCACTCTGATTCCACTATCGCTGATCGCGGCCGAAGGGGGAACACAACCACCGCGCAAGGTCGGATACGACCGCCCGGCAAAGAATCCGCATCAGAGCCGCTCGGCGATCGCGGCCGAACATGGCATCGTGGCCACCAGTCAGCCACTGGCGGCGCAGGTCGGACTCGACATTCTGAAACGCGGCGGCACGGCGGCCGATGCCGCTATAGCCACTGGGGCCATGATGGGGCTGGTCGAGCCCATGAGCTGTGGCATTGGTGGCGACATCTTCGTCATCTATTGGGACGCAAAAACGAAAAAGCTCTACGGTCTCAACGGTAGTGGGCGCAGTCCCTACAACCTGACTCGCGAGGTATTCGCCAAGAAGGGCCTGAAGGAGATTCCCAGCGAAGGGCCGCTGTCCTGGAATGTGCCGGGCTGTGTCGCCGGATGGGACGACTTACGCACCCGCTTCGGCACGAAAGAATTCGCAGAGCTGCTGGCGCCGGCCATCGAATATGCCGAGAACGGTTTCCCCGTCAGCGAGATCATTGCCAATGGTTGGGCTTCCTCGCAGCAATCTCTTCAGCCCTGGCCGGATTCGGCCAAGACGTACTTGCCCGGTGGACGAGCTCCAAAAGAGGGCGAGATCTTTCGCAATCCGAATTTGGCGCGGTCCTATCGAGCCATTGCCACCGACGGACGCGACGCGTTCTACCGCGGCGACATCGCCAAGGCGATCATTGCTTTTAGCGAAGCTCACGGCGGCTATTTCAACGCTGCCGATTTTGCCGATCATAAATCGGACTGGATTGACCCCGTTTCGACGAACTATCGCGGCTACGACGTGTGGGAGCTACCGCCCAACGGCCAGGGCATCGCGGTGCTCGAGATGCTCAACCTGCTCGAACCCTACGATCTGCGCAGCATGGGGCCAGGCAGCCCAGACCTGCTGCACTTGTTCATCGAGGCCAAGAAGCTGGCCTACGCCGATCGAGCAAAGTTTTACGCCGACCCCGATTTCAATCGTTTGCCGACGACGGAACTTATCTCGAAAGCCTATGCCGATCGTCGCCGCAAGTTGATTGATCCGGCCCATGCCAAGGTCGACGTACCAGCGGGCGACCCAAAGCTCGCCGGGGGCGACACGATTTATCTGACCGTGGTCGACAAGGATCGCAACTGCTGTTCGATGATCCAAAGCAACTTCCACTCGTTCGGCTCGCAAGTCGTGCCGGGGAACGTGGGCTTTGTGATGCAGAATCGCGGACAACTCTTCGCGCTCGACGAGCATCATCTGAATCGACTGGAGCCGCACAAACGCCCCTTCCATACGATCATTCCCGCGATGGCCACCAAAGATGGCCGGCCTTGGCTTTGCTTCGGTCTGATGGGGGGCGACATGCAGCCGCAAGGGCACGTGCAAGTGCTCATCAATATGATCGACTTCGGCATGAATGTGCAGGAAGCGGGTGACTTCGGCCGCACGCGCCACAACGGCAGCCCCGAGCCCACCGGCGAAGCAGGCGATTCCGACGGCGGCAAGGTCACCGTCGAATCAGGCATTACCGACGAGACGATGGCCGCATTGCGAGCGCGGGGACACAAGGTCGAGCGTTCGCGTGGCGACTTCGGCGGCTACCAGGCCATCATGATCGACTGGGACCACGGCACCCTGCGCGGTGGAACTGAATCGCGTAAAGATGGCTGTGCAGTAGGGTATTAAGGAAGCGATGAATGCGAAATGCAAAATGATGAATGATTAATAGGCTGGCGCCACGTGCGGCGATCCTTTTATCTTCATTCATCATTTTGCATTCACCTTTTCCCCTAAGTCCCTCTCACCATACCGTACCACTCGATGTGTTTGCGAGGGCAGTAGAGCATGCCCGCGGCGCGGCAGTATGGGATCAGCCAACGAGCACGATCGTCGAGTTCGGTCGGCTCCGTCCCTTGCGGCATGAGTAACACCCGGCTGCGGTCGACCTCTGGGAAAGTCCGCAAGTAACACTCGACATCGTGGCAGTCTTCGGGCCGATCGATGACGAACTTCAATTGATAGTTGTAATCGCGCACCAGTCGGCGAATCACATCCGGTGCATGTCGGGTACGCTCGTGCCGCGCATTCCAGCGTGGATGCTCATGGCGCGACGGCGTCGAATTGGCCAACTTGGGGCTGATCGACAACAGGTCGCACACCACCGGCAGGTCGAGCGTGCCGGCCGTCTCGATCGTGATGTGTCGTCCTTCGGCAGCGAGCGCCGCGGTCAAAGGAACCAACTCAGCCGATAGCATCGGCTCGCCTCCAGTGACAACCACGTGCGGCGTGTCCCACTCTCCGACACGCTCTAGCACTTCGTCGATCGACAGGTCCGCTCCCTCGGGCGACCACGAGGTGTAGGGCGTATCGCAAAACCAGCATCGCAGGTTGCAGCCGCTGGTGCGCACGAAGATGCTTTGGGTGCCGGTCAGCAACCCTTCGCCTTGGCGCGAATGAAAAATCTCGGCGACCTTCACGCAACGTACTCCAGCGGATCCGTCAGGCCCGCCTCGGCGAATCCTTTGCGCCGTAACTGGCAGGCATCGCACCCGCCGCACGACCGGCCTGCGGGGTCGGGATCATAACAGCTATGGGTCAGCGAGTAGTCCAGGCCTAACTCGTGGCCGCGGCGAATGATCTCGGCCTTGGTCCAATGGATCAGCGGGGCATGGATTTGGAACTTCAGCGTACCCTCAATGCCTGCTTTTGTCGCCAGGTTTGCCAGCCGCTCGAAGGCCTCTATGTATTCGGGCCGGCAGTCCGGGTATCCGCTGTAGTCCAGCGCATTTACGCCCAGGAAGATGTCCGCGGCCGGCGCCGTCTCTGCCAAGGCCAAGGCCAGCGACAGAAACACCGTATTGCGGGCCGGTACATACGTTACCGGGATGCCTACGGACATGGCCTCGGTCGAGCGATCCTTGGGCACAGCGATGTCCGCCGTCAGAGCGCTCGCGCCGAATTGCGCTAGGTCGATCTTCAGCGTCACATGTCGCCGCACGCCGAGCGCTTGCGCCACGCGTGCCGCGGCCACGAGCTCGTGCTTGTGCCGCTGCCCATAATCGAATGACAGCGCGAACAGCTCAAAGCCCTCGTCGCGCGCGATCGCGCCGGCCGTAGCCGAATCGAGCCCGCCGGAAAGTAGTAGCACTGCTGAACGAACCATGAGACACACCAGGTTTGCACGCACTTGAACCCGCCGCATAGTCCCCGCTCAATCCGGCGGAGAACTCGAACACGCCGGCAATCGGCAGCCGGCGACGACGGACGAATCCTTCCCACATCGGGGCCATCATGCCACAATGACGCTGACACGAAAAGGAGCCAAAAATGAGCCATGATTTCCGCAAAACACTTGAAACTTTCGCCAATCAGTTCCCGGATCGGCAATACACGATCGAAATTGTCTGCCCCGAGTTCACTTCGGTCTGCCCGAAGACGGGGCAGCCAGATTTTGGAGTTTTGACAATTTTGTACGTACCGGCGGCCAACTGCGTCGAGCTGAAAAGTCTCAAGCTGTATTTACAACAGTTCCGCAACGAGGGAATTTTTTACGAACACGTGACCAATCGCATCCTCGACGATCTGGTGGCTGTGCTCGCTCCGCGTCGGATTTCGCTGAAGGCTGCCTTTACCGCCCGCGGCGGAATTACAACCACGGTCACCGCCACGTTCGAAGCCCACCGCGGATGACGGCGCGGCTGCGCATGTGAGACAATGTGAGGAATGAGGACCTTCGTGGGGCTTCACGCAAGCGGTAGCGCGATGAGCATCACCGTCATGACAAAACGCCGGGACGGCGATGGCCGCTATACTTCCTCTCCCGTGAAGATCGGCGTGATTGGCTGCCCCACATTCAATCGCAAGGGCCGGCCGAGTTGATCGTGGATTTCCGTAGCCGGATCCACGCCCAGCGCACGGTACACGGTTGCACCCAGGTCGCAGGGGTTATATGCCCGCGTGATTGGGAAGGCGGCCGTCTTGTCCGACGTTCCAATGGTGCGCCCGCCATGGACGCCGCAGCCGGCGAAGACCGATGTAAAGCATTGCGTCCAATGATCCCGACCGTCGGCCGAGAAGGTGGGAGTGCCGACATTCCCACCCAGCTTGGGCGTGCGTCCGAATTCGCCGGTGAGAATGATCAACGTTTCGTCGAGCATTCCTAGCGATTGCATATCGGCCAACAGCGCGGCCACCGCCCTATCAAGCGGCGGCAACAGGCTCTGTTTGAGCCCCTGGCAGTTTTTTGTGTGGGTATCCCACTGGCCGGCCACGCCCATGTTAGCCTGGACGATCGGCACGCCGGCCTGCAGCACCCGTCGGGCCAGCAACAACGACTGTCCGAACATGTGCCGGCCGTAGCGGTCGCGCAACTCGGACGGTTCATCATTCAGAGAGAATGCCTTAGCAAGCCGTCCGGCCAGCAGCGTATCGCACGCGGCGCGCTGCTGACCATTAAATTGCTGCACCGCCGCATGTGCCGTTAGTCCGGCGCGCTGGCGATCGATATCATCGAGCAAAGTACGACGGCTGTCGAAGCGCGAGACCGACAAACCGGCGGGCATTACCAGGCTGTCGTCGCCCGAGTATTTCGCATCGCTCGGGTCGCGGCGCAGCTGCCAGGGATCGTGTTTGGCCCCCAGCATGCCGGCATTCTGACCACAATACGGGGCGCCGCTTACGTTCATGTGTACGGGCAACATCACGCCGCTGGGCAAGTCGGCCGTGCCGGGACGCACATAGTCCAATCCCGCAGCCAAGCAGGGCCAATCGTGCCGAGAAGCGTACAGGCTCGAACCGGGCGGTAGGTCGTTGTTGCCCGTCAACATGGCATGCGTGCCCGTCTCGTGCGACGCAAGCGCCGGGTTGCAGTGCATCGTGCGAACAACCGCCAACTTGCTTGCCTGCGACGCCAGTTGCGGCAAGTGCTCGCAAAAGTAAATGCCCGGTACGTCGGTGGCGATCGGCGCGAACGACCCACGCACTTCGGCCGGAGCCGCCGGCTTCATATCGAAGGTATCGATGTGGCTTGGCCCACCCGTCAAGAAGATAAACAGCACGCCTTTCGCGCGAGGAACGCCGGCGATCGACGACGAGGACGCGGCACTGCGCGCCTGGGCTCCTAGCAGAGGCCCCAGCGCGACCGACAACATGCTGGAATACCCGACTTGCAGCATTTCACGCCGCGACCAAGGATGCCCGGTGTGACCCGGTCGTGATCGGCCTGTGAAGTTGGGCATGATTGAACTCGCCGGCGCACATCGCAAAAGAGTAGGTCGCAACTATCGTCCAGATTATAACAACGCCTCCGCCGGATTGCATTGGCCGCCCGAATCATCGAAGCTGGTCAGGTCCAGGCTTCAGTTAAGGACATTATAGATCTCCCAGTTACGGCTTGGTCCGCCCCGACCAGTGCGCACGCGACTATTTTTGCCAACCGTCCGCGAGTGCGGATCGGCCCCTCGATGCACTAAACGATAAAAGGCCGCGATGAGCACAGTTCTGGTCACCGGCGGTTCGGGCTTCATCGGCAGCCACTGCCTCCTGCAACTGCTGGCCGCCGGGCATCAGGTACGCACCACGGTCCGCACCCTTGGGCGCGAGGCAGATGTGCGTGCCATGCTGAAGGTGGGCGGTGCCGAACCGGGTGATCGCCTAAACTTTGTCGAGGCCGATCTCGAAAAGGACGCGGGCTGGCCCGCCGCTGTCGCCGGCTGCGACTACGTGCTGCACGTGGCATCTCCCTTTCCGCCGAGCCTCCCGCAGCACGAGGACGAGCTGATCGTCCCGGCGCGCGAAGGGACGCTTCGCGTGTTGCGCGCCGCGCGCGATGCCGGAGTGAAGCGGGTGGTACTGACCTCGTCGTTCGCGGCGATCGGCTACGGTCAGCAACCGCAGCAGGCGCCATTTAACGAGGCCAATTGGACGAACCCTAACGCCGCCGACGTGCAACCGTACGTGAAATCGAAAACCCTGGCGGAACGGGCCGCTTGGGATTTTATCGCCCACGAAGGCCGCGACCTGCAGTTGTCCGTCGTTAATCCTGTGGGCGTATTCGGGCCAGTGCTTGGGCCCGACTATTCGACCTCGATCCTGTTGGTGCAGCGACTTATGGACGGCGCCCTGCCTGGTGTTCCCAAAATTTATTTCGGAGTTGTCGACGTGCGCGACGTGGCCGACCTGCATATTCGCGCCATGACCGATCCGGCCGCCAAGGGAGAGCGTTTTCTCGCTGTGGCCGGAGACTTTATGTCGATGCTCGCTATCGCCAAGGTACTGAAGAACGGACTGGGCGCGGCCGCCAGAAAAGTGCCGATCAGGCAGCTTCCTAACTGGCTGGTGCGCCTCGCCTCGCTGCGCGATCCGGCTGTGAAGCAGATCCTGCCTGAACTTGGCAAGATGAAGAATGGCACCAACGAAAAGGCCAAACGCGTGTTGGGCTGGACGCCACGCTCGAACGAGGAAGCGATCATCGCCACGTCCGAAAGCTTACTACGACTGGGGCTCCTGAAGGATAGCCCGAAAACTTAGCACGCGCGAGGCCAAGAACGGCAGTATTGCGCCGGTGCCCATTCGAGGTAGTCGATGTACGCCCAAGTTGGTGAGTGTTTCGAACAGACTATCCAACTAAACATAAAGAGCGTGAGCGAATTCGCACGCCTCTGCGGCGACTTTAATCCCCTCCACTCCGATCCAGTGGTCGCGGCCCGAAGCCGATTTCAGGGGCTTATCGCCTGTGGCCCGCAGTACGCCTCTATGTTCATGGGCATGGCCGCGACGCATTTCGCTGCTAAGGGGCTGACACTCGGCTTGGAATTTACCTTCAGATTCAGAGTCGCGGTGCGATCGGACGATACGCTGCGATTTCGCTGGGAAGTGACCGCGGTAACCTGGAACGATAAACTTGCCGGAGACGTCGTCTCGCTGGCGGGATCCATTACCAACGCTGCCGGCGAGGAAGTGCTTTCCTCCACAGGAAAGATGCTGGTGTCAGCGCCGCTGTAAATGGCAGGTTACACGTTGCGGTCGTCTTGCAGAGCTGGCTCTGAGCTTGCCACTCAACCCATCGCCAACCGCGTGGCCAGCGCTGCCAGGATCTCGTACATCGCGCCGAAATACGTTTGCGCCTCGTCCAGCGGCATCACCAGTGGCGGGCTGATGCGTAGTACCTTGCCGGCCAGTGGGCCTAGCAGGTGGATGGCTCGGCCCGATTCGTCGCCGATGTAGCAGGCTTCGACCACGGCGGCGGCCACACGTTCGGCCGAGTGCCGCCCCACGGTTGCGCACTCAAGGCCCCACACCGCTCCTTCGCCGCGCACGTGGGCCACGATCGGCAGCTCGGCCAACCGCAGCAGCCCTCGTTCGATCACGGCCGACAGCTGCACGGCGTGGCCCATAATGTCCCGGCTCGCAAATTCATCGAGCGTGGCCAGCACGGCCGCGCTCGAGAGCGGATTGGCGCTCCAGGTATCAGAGGCTTCGCCGTAGTGCATGGCTGCAAACAGGTCGGCGCGGCCCACCGCGGCGCTCACGGGCACGCCGTTCCCCAATCCCTTGCCCAGCACCACCATGTCCGGTTCGACGCCGTATTCGGTGAACGCGAACAACGATCCCGTACGGCCGAAGTTGGCTTGCACCTCGTCCAAGATGAACACAATGTCGTTGTCACGGCAGAAGCGTTCCAGCAGTTGCAGATATTCCTTCTGCGGATGATACGAACCACCGCCCCCCAAGTACGGCTCGGTGATCAGGCAAGCGATGCGTTCGCCGAACTCTTTGCGGCAGGCGACCAGGTCGGCAATATAAGGAGCCAAATCGATCGGCTGCCGCCGCCGCTCGACATTCACGCATTCCTCGCGCGGAAAGCCGATGAAGCGCACCCGCGGGTCGCGCTCGGGATCGGTCTCGCAGCCGGTCACCGCGCCGGCCAGTCCCTTCTTGCCATGGAAGCCGTAGCGCGTCGCCAAAATGATGTCGGCCCCCGGTCGCCGATCCAGTGCCGCCCACAGCGCCTTTTGAATCGCCTCGCTGCCGCTGGCAGCCCACAACACTTGTTCGCAGCGGGCTCCGCCTGGTTGGCTTTGCAGTAGCGCGACCAGGCGTTCGCTGGCCCGGACATCCAATTCCGTGATGGCGTTGTAGGCCGTCAGTGGCGCGGCGGGAAGGAAATCGCCGCTGGATTTGAAATCTTCCAGGCCCAGGTATTCGCTCGTGCGTCGCCACCAGTGAGCCGGATTGTGACCCAGATTGGCCACCAACACGCCGGAACTGAAATCGGCCAGCATCCGTCCTTCGGGCGTCCAATGATACGAGCCCGCGCTGCGATCGATCACGGTCAGGCTGGGTGTAAAGGTCCGCAGAGCCCGCGGCTCGACCGCGGCGGCGCGGCGGCGGATGGCGTTGGATTGCTCTTCGCCACGATGCTGAACGGTTCCGTCGAGAATCGAATCGGTTGCGTGGGCCATGGATTCGTCTTTCGATTTGGTGAACGTGCGCGATGTCTGGTCACAACACAAGTCGATGCTGGCGCAGCCACCTGAGTCGCACTGCGCGTCAGCGGTTTACTCGCCCCTGATGCAAAACTTCATGGTCGGCGTGGCCGGGGCGCAACAGCACCAGTCCGCCTGCCGGATGATCGATTTCGACCACGCAATTCGGCTCGCCGGCAGCATGCCGCGCCAGAATCGCTTCCATCGCATGCACCGCGGCTACGGTCTGACGGTCGGCTGTTAGGTCATTGTAACTCAGCCGTTGCGCGGCTTGCAGCCGTTTGCTGCGCTCGGCTGTCGGCCCGGCAAACTCCACGGTGGCCACCTCGCGGGCGAACCGCTCCAGTACTTCCAGGCCGTACCCTCGCTGCGAGCGCTCACCCCACGGCTCGAGAAACGTGCCGTTGTAATGATTATTCATCGTGATCTTTCGCTCCAGCGGCGTGCGGCCTTCGACGGTGCATTCCACTCCACGCTTGCGGCTGTGCGCGTTCCACACGCCGTTGTCGAAGCGGAACTGCACTTCTTGTTCGACGTAGCCGGGGAAATTGTCGGGCGTGACCCAACTGGTATGAATGTCGAAGGCAGCCTCGCGGCCGTCGTCGTAGCGGTAGACCAGTCGCAGCTGCGTCGAATCCCAGGTGGGCCCGTCGGCCGGCCCGACCAATCCTCGCTGTCCGGTGCAGGCCACGCTCGCCAGCCGGCCGCCAAACGTGAAATCGATGAGCTTGATGTAATGCACCGCGACATACGTGCCCGGGTTGCGGCCGGTGATCCATTCGGCAAACTGGCCGGTCGAGATGCTCTTCGGCTCCAAAAGCGTGCAGTAGCCATTGTTCACATGCCGTAACTCGCCGTCGGCCACCAGCGTGCGCAGCTTCTTGTGATCGGGATCGAGCAGCTTGTGATAGACGACCTTGGCGAGAACACTCTTTTTATGGGCCAACTGTTCGAGTTCATCGAGCTCGGCCAGTGTTAGCACAGCAGGCTTTTCGACCAGCACGTGCTTGCCCGCTGCGAGCGCAGCCTTGGCCGTGGCGAAGTGCCGGTCGTCCGGAGTGGCCACGCACACGAAGTCGACCCCCGCGGCGAGCAACTGCCCGATCGAATCCGGCTCGTGAAAACTGGCGAAGTTGCCGAGCGTGTTGCTGGCGTTGCCTTGGAGCGCCGCGGCGCGACGCCCGGTCCGGCTCGCCACCGCCGCCAGACGCACGTCGCACACGCCAAAGGCCGGGTCGTACAAACCGCAGCGAGCCGACTGCTCGAAAAACGGCCGATAAGTCTCGTCAAAAATCATCCCCAGCCCCACCATGCCGGCGCGCAATTCGTGACGAGCAGTCGAGGTAGCAGAAGGGGGCGTCATGGCAGGATTGCGCGGGGAGAAAGAACGTCGGGCTAGTTCAATGCGATAGGATAACAGGGACACCGGGCGATTGCATCCGTTGGAAAACGAGCGGGATCTGTCCTAGGAGTTTGCGACACTGCGCAGGCAAGACCAACAGGGGGCCGAGAGATGTCCCTGCCGGATTCCTCGGGACGCCTTGTGCCGGATGCGCCTGAGACGCAAAATGGCCGCTTCCTCGCCGTGCGTCACTGCGCGGCGCTCGCCATCGCTTGTCCCCAGTGGAACTAGAGAGACCCATGACGAATAACCACGACGCGCCCAGTGTAATTATCAGCGCCTTCGGAGACGAAGCGGCCAACCAAAAAACGGCCACGCAACAATTCGCGGCGCTCGCGGCGCTAGGCTTGCAATACTACAGCATTCGTTTTATCGACGTGGGGGGCGGCATCAAGAACGTCATGAAGTTGACGCTTAAAGAGATTCAGCAGATTCGTCACCTGGAAGACGAGTATGGGCTGAACGTGGCTTCGCTCGGTTCGCCGCTGGGCAAAGTCAAGCTGGTCGATAAAGAAGACGGCACCAAGAACGCCTATGTCCCTTTCAAAAAGTATCTAGAGAAAGACGTCAAGAAAGCCTGCGAGTTGGCCCATGCGTTCGAAACCAAATTGATCCGAGGTTTTTCGTTCTATCCCCCCAAGGGGGCCGACCCGCGCGAGTACGTCGCGCAAGCAGTTGATCAGTTAGGGAAGATCGCCGAGGCTTGTCATCGCTCGGACCTCACATTCGGGCTCGAGATCGAAGCCAATCTCGTCGGCCAGACTGGTCAGCTCATGGCCGAGATCCATCGTCAGGTGAATCATCCTGCAATGGTCTTGATCTTTGACGCGGCCAACATTCTCTGCCAGGGATACAGCACGGTCGAGGTTTTTGAGCAGTACCTGGCCATGAAGCCGGCCATCGGCTGGATGCACATCAAGGATTACGCCCACACCCGTGCGGCGACCAAGCCGGGACACGTCGATGAAGACGCTCTCAAGCACTTCGTCCCAGCCGACGTAGGGCAGGGGGCCCACGAATGGATATTGCGAGACTTCCGCGCCTCGCTTCCCAAACTCACCACGCAATTGCGACGTCGCGGCATCCCGGGCGTGTTTCTGGATCTGGAACCGCACGTCAAAGGGGGCGGCCAATTCGGCGGCTTCAGCGGGCCCGACGGCCTGGGCGTGGCGTTACGAGGCTTATGCCGTGTGCTCGACTTTGCCCAAGTCAACTACCACCTGCGCGATTTTGAAGACATCCGCGCCGCCCGCGGATTCTGAAATAACACACCGCCACGATGCGACATTACAGTTAGCGACCAATTTGGTACGCAGCAAGGTGTGCGATTTGGCAGCCCCAGCGCGAAATCCCGGAAAACAGATTTAGCGCAGCGGCGTGGGCACGAATTCGCCGGCATATCCCACCAGGTCGAGTTTACTGCGCCGCGCCAGTCGGCCTTCGGCGTCGAACTCTTCCGACTCGTGGGCCACGACGCCGCCGGGGACTTCCAGACTCGACCAAAGCGTGGTCCTGGTCATGCCGCCGGCATGAGTATTGGTCACGCGCAGCTCGGCCGCCTGCCGGTGACGGCGCAACACGCGTAGCGAGCGCGACAGCGCCACCACCTCGACCTTGGTCTGGCTGACGGCTTCGTCCGAGGCCGGGTCGTAGTTCGTGCTTTCGCGTCGCAACACGTAGGGCGAAACACGATCGGAATACCAGGTCTTGGTCACGATGCGTCCGCCAGGAGACTGAGTTTCGGTTTGCTCGACGCGACAGGGTATGCGGTTACCCGAGATCGTCACTGTGTCGTCACCGAGATCGGTTATCGTGGCCGTGCGATCCGTCGATTCGCCATGCCAGCCCTGGGTGAGCACTTGCGGGCCCGACTCGACCTGTTTGCCCGCCAGATCGACAGTCCCTTCGATCTTCAGGGTAATTCCTGCATCATCGACGGTCGCCAGCGTCGTGCGTGTCCGCGCAACGCTTGTTGCCGTGAGCTTGCCCTGCTCGTCGAAGGTCTCGGTCACCAGCCGGATGCGACGCCAACTCCCCGGCCGAAAGCGTCCCCACGGATGATTCTTGCGGATCGTGGACGTCTCGACGGCGCGCGACAGCATGCCATGAGACATGGTCAGAATCAAACTGCCTACAACGGCTGCGACTCTGATCCGCTGCAACCTTGTCAAAGCGATTCTCCCAAATCCGCCTGCGGCGTCGCTCGGGGCGGATAACGCTCAGAAAAACATCCTCACAACCGATTCGGCCACGCACACCGGCTTGTCCTCACCCTCGACCTCGAACACGTTGCGGGTGGTGGCCTGAACGCCGGCCGGCGTGACCTTCAGATCGATCAAATCGCAGGTCATACGTACTCGCGAACCGACCTTCACCGGACCGGGAAACCTTACCCGGTTCAATCCATAGTTGAGCACCAGTTTCAGGCCCGTGACGGTATAGATCTGCTGGGCCAGCACGGGGCTTAGTGACAGCGTGAAGAAACCGTGGGCCACGGTCGTCCCGTAAGGGCTCTCACGCTGGGCACGCTCCGGATCGCAATGGATCCATTGGTGGTCCCCTGTACCGTTAGCAAATTGATTCACACGCTCCTGCGTGACGTCAAGCCATTCGCTTTGTCCTAGGGTGTGTCCCACCAATGCTTTGAGTTCTTCAATCCCATTGATCACGCGGGGCGGCATACACTGTTCCTTGGCAGGGCGCTGAGCAAGATTTGCCCGATTCTACGCGACCGAGCCCGTTTGGCAAAAGGCGTAAGGCAGGGGTCCCCCCAATTTTCCCAGTCGTCCAGGTCGCACGAGCGACGTTGACCTGTTGTTGCGGATTGCTTATCAGTGTGCGGCTTCCGCCCTGGGGTCGCCTCAGGCTGCCGAGAGCGGAGAGTAAGAGGCAAATGCTCGGATTCCGAGCCCACGCTACCGTCGCGCGCCGGGATGATGGCATCAAGTACCGATATCACTGTTGCTTCGAGACGACCAAGGCGTCGCTTCGTGCGGCGCCGTGCCGTCGTCGGACTGCTGGCCGTGGTCCTGGCGGCCGGAGGCTGCGCTGCGACCCGCTACGTTGAGCTGCGTGCCGTGCCGCGCGGCCCATTGGTCGATCGCCTGAAGTTGACCTCGCATAACGGGCCTCAACCCACGGAACGCACGCTGCAAGTCCTGCGGCAGCACGATCTGTTAAGGGACCTGAAGAAGCTGGATCCTCGGATCGTCGTCGACAGGTTGCAAGCGATCGCTGATCAGGGGCCGTCGGCCGAGATGCTGTATTCGCTGGCTGAATTGAATTATCTGGGCGGCAAGAAAATCGAGGTCCGCAACGAGGCTGTGGCCCTGGATATGTACGGCGCCGCTGTTGCCAATGCGTACCTCTATCTATTCGACGAACGGTTCACTCCGGTCCGAAATCCCTATGACCCCGAATTCCGCGGCGCCTGCGACGTCTACAATGGCGCGCTGGAAAGTGCCATGCGGGTCGTGCAGAAACGGGGCGGATTGCTACCAGGCCGGACGCAGGCTATCGAATCCGAATCCAAACAGTGGGACGTGACGGTTCTGATCAACGGCGGACGATGGCAGGAGGATGATTTCGACCGCTTCGAATTCGTCTCGGATTACCAAGTGAACGGTCTGGCCAACCAGTATCACAACTTTGGATTGGGCGTGCCGTTGATTGCGGTGCGCAAGAATCATGCCCCGGAGGCGCCCACCGAGCAGTTCTTTCCACCCGAGTTGAGCTTTCCCGTGACCGCGCTATTGCGAGTCCTGCCAGAACCGGCTCCGCCGGGCGCGGCAGGAGTGGCCGGCAAAATACGGCACAATTGCGTGCTGGAACTGTACGATCCGCTTGTCTCGTCCGACATAGTGTTGGGCGGGCGACGCGTGCCGCTGGAAACAGACCTCAGCACGCCGCTGGCCTACCTGCTCAATGATCCGCGATTGGAAAGCGCGGCCACGACCGGACTGTTGCATCCCGATCGGTCGCAGAAGACGCGCGGACTGTACATGCTCGAGCCGTATCAACCCGGCAAGATTCCTGTATTGATGGTCCACGGGCTGTGGTCGAGTCCGTTGACCTGGATGGAAATGTTCAACGACTTGCGCAGCAACCCTGAAATACGGCAAAACTATCAATTCTGGTTTTACGAGTACCCATCGGGCGAGCCATTCTGGGTAAGCGCCGCGCAGTTGCGGCAGGATTTGAACCGTCTGCGCGAAGTTCTCGACCCGCGCCGCTCCGAGCCCGCTTTGGATCAAATGGTGTTGGTCGGGCACAGCATGGGCGGCTTGGTGTCAAAACTGCAATCCGTCGACAGTGGCGACGCATTTTGGAAGACCGTCAGCGATCACCCGCTGGCAGACCTCAAGATTTCACAACAGGATCGAGAACAACTGGCTCAGGAGTTTTATTTCCATCCCAACCCCTCGGTGCGTCGCGTGATTACGATTGCCACGCCGCATCGTGGCAGCAAGTTCGCCAACAGCGCGGCCCAATGGCTGGCCGCACGATTGATCACCATGCCCGAGCAAATCGTCAAGGGACGACAGGATCTGTACCGCGAAAACCCGGGCAAGCTCCACAATCCATCGCCCGTGGAAGTGACTACCAGCATTCAATCGCTTTCGCCGGATGACCCCATCTTTCCCGTCATGCTGGCCGCGCCCCGGCCGCCGTGGGTGAAATACCACAACATCATCGGCGAGGTCCCCACCGAGGGACTAATTGGCAAGATTGCCGGTGGCACCGACGGTGTCGTTTCGCTGGAAAGTGCCCATTGCGATCAGGTCGAGAGCGAGATGATCGTGCGCAATGCTGACCATCTGACCGTGCACCGGCATCCGCTCTGCGTCCTTGAAGTGCAACGGATCCTGCTGCTGCACCTGGACGAGCTGCGCAGCTTTCCCAACGCGCCGCAGCCGCGCGTGCAAACGGTCGCCGCGCCGCGCCTTCCGTTGGGTACCAGCGCAACGCCGAGGCGATGATGTAGACGCCGAGAGCTTACCAGTATGAATTACACGGATAGCTCTCGTGCGCACGTCGGCCTTAGTCGACCACAACCTGGTCGAGGCCCTCTTCCTCTTGCGGGAACTGAGGGTTCATCCGTTCTAGCGCCGCGCGCAATGCGCCGCTGACGACAAGGTCGCGATGCCACTTTTGGTCGGCCGGCACGATCGTCCAGGGGGCCCACTTGGTGTTGCATTTGGTCAGAGCGTCAGCATACGCTTGCTGGTAGTCGTCCCATAACTTGCGATCGGCCAAGTCTGCGGCCTGGAACTTCCAACGTTTTTTAGGGTTCTTGAGCCGGGCCTCGAGACGACGCTTCTGCTCGTCCTTGCTAATGTGCAGGAAACATTTCACGATTGTTACGCCCGCGTCGACTAGTAGTCGCTCGAACTCGTTGATCCGGTCGTACCGGCTCTTCCATTCGGCCTTGGCCACGGTCTTGCGCACCCGCGGGGCCAACACGTCCTCGTAATGCGAACGATTGAAGATGCCTATGTCGCCGTGGCCTGGCACGGCCCTGTGGATGCGCCACAGGAAATCGTGGCGCGCATCTTCGACGGTGGGGCGTTTGAAGGCCGTCACCTGGCAGTTGACCGGGTCGACGCCTGAGAGCACTTTGCGTATGACACCGTCTTTGCCGGCCGTATCCATGCCCTGGAATACGCACAGCAGCGCTTGCCGATTCTCGGCGTAGAGTCGGTAGCAAAGATTGTCGATGACGGCGACGTTGTCCTTGGTGACGACTGCCGCCGCCTTTTCGTTGAAGGCGCCGTCGTAGGCCGGATCGAAGTCCGCAAGATCGATCTTTTTGCCCGGCTTGACTGTAAGCGGTTGTCCCATCGCGCGCCTCGTCCGGCAGCCGCCATCGGTGGACTGGCGGCCCGACAATTCGCGCGCCACTCGATCAGTCAACGTATCCGGCAGTAAACGCCATTATGTTTACTACGGCGTTGAAGGCATAGCACGGGGACTGGGGTTTTTCGGGGGTGTCATGTCCACGCTCGCGTCACCACGCCTTCGCATAGTTGCGAACTAACGTATTGACGCCGGCCTGGGCATGACACCCGAATGTCGAGTGGATCGCTAATGACGTTCAAACAAGGGACGGAGCGCCATGCCCCCAGGTCGACCCGACGGACGTGTCAGCGAGCTCAGGCTGCCGCGCCTGCGCAATTCCAACAAGCCGGGGGACGTTCGCGAGGCGCCTTCTTCCGCACGGGCGCTGGTCGTCGCCGCGGTCGACGGTTGGACTTTCGCCGTCGACGAGCGTTTGGCCTTCACGGGCCGGGGGGCGGGCGCGACGGCCGTCGGCTCGTCTTCAAAAACTGGCAACTCCGCCCGCAGGACGCGCACATCGCGGGGGGCCTCGATGCCGACGCGTACCACCTGCCCCTTAACCAGCAGGATGGTCACGGTGATGTTGTCTCCGATCAGAATCTGCTGACGCGTTTTTCGCGAAAGCACGAGCATGGCTACACTCCTTTGCAAGCTGTTTACTGTCGCGCCCTGTGACGGATTGCTAAATGCACAGCCCGTGCCAGCCGCCGGAGATTTCTTGGCTCGTTGACGCATCTTCCTGTCGCAGAAGGGGTTCACAACAGGGTGATGCGAAACGCAAATTAATTTAGTGTACGCATGTTTACAAAAAGATTTGTAATCTCTGTCCTGCCGGCATCGCACTGGCGGCAACCAAGCCGCATTCCTGGCAAACTACGGCAACTTTGCGGCCGTACGTCTGGCGATTCTCAGGATCTGGGGCAATCGGTATGCGAGATAATCCGCGCAAGCCGGAAGAAAAGGCTCGTCGCGGACCGCCAGCATCCGCATCGTGGCGGTACCTGATGGAAGGCGCGGCAGCGATGCTGTCGCGTGATGCTACAGTTTTACGTTCGTGGGAACCGGCTTGGGCTTTTCCAGCTTGCGCAGCTGATCTTGCGGATTGCCGCCGCCACCCCCTCCGTTGCGTGCCATGCGCTCACGCTCTTCGAAGCCGGTATGCTTCTCGGTCCATTTCCATCCCAGCGGTTCGGACAATTCTTTTTCCGCCAGATAGGCCCACGGTGTGCCTGGATGCTTGTCGCGGACGCGGGTGAGGTTCTCGCGTGCCTGGGCGGCGAACTTCTCGTACTGGCTCGAGGCCGTAATGTCGTCGGACGGCTCCAAGACCCAAGTGTCGCTGTCCTCTTTCTCAAACTTCATGCCGTTCTTGGCCTTGCCCAATATCGCGTTGTAGGTGTCCGTCCGAACCATGACGGCCAACACGCGTCCCATGGCCAGGTCATAGCCGGCCTGCCAGCGGCTTCCCGTTAATTTCGCTCGGTCTTTTTCGCCGGCCTTGAGAATCGTGTAGAGCTGTTGCAACTTCGGTGCGACGATGGCCGCGGCGCGTTGGGCGACGTCTAGCTCTTGCTTGAGCTGTGCTTCGTTGCGCTTGGGAAACTCAAATCGCGGCCGATCCATCGGATCGACCATCGAGAATTCCGCGGCTTGCACGAGCGCCGTGCGAGCGTGGTTCTCCTTCAGAAGCTGGTCGTATTGCCGCGGCGCTACGTAATCCGGCTTGTAGTTGCGCATCACCTCCGGATCGAAGAATTGATTGATCCGAGTCACCATCGCGGCCGTTTCATTGACGTGCCCCGGCTTCGCCGGTCGATTCGGATGCACCGCAAAATAAATGCCGTGAGTCGCCACGCACAGCCTGGTCAAGCCATAGGGACCAAAGCCCGAGTCGATCGCTATGTGCTTATTCCAATCGCGCCCCGAAAAACCAATCTGCACATTTTCTGGCATGGCCGACTCGGGCCCGGTATCGACGGCCACATCCGTTTCTCTGAATTGCGGATCCGTGGGGACGTAACGCACATAGGCCTGCCGCTGGCCAAAGGGGGCCGGGACCCCAATCGCGTACACCGGAATCGCATGCTTCTTACACAGTTCGATGGCCGTTTCCAGCCGGTCCTCGTCGTTGCCGGCCTCGTCGGTCACCACAATAAACATCACATTACGACGTGTGCCGCCGGGGCGGAATTTTTGAAACTTGCGCGCTGCTTCGGCAACAGCGGTGAAGGTCAATTCAACTCCACTTTCGTCGACGGGTAACTCGTGGATGGCCTTTTTGATTTCGGCCAGGTCGTCGGTCGGCTCCTTGATGCGGAGGTTGATTTCCTGACCAAAGCCGATCACGGTTGTCAGCAGTGGTTGATTTCCGTGCTTAGTAAACGCATCGTTGCCGCGGGATTGAATGATTCCCAACTCGCGATAGACGTGATCGAACCTCTGCTCGATCGCCGCGCGCTGCGGTCGCAGGCTTTCCGACTGGTCCATGAGCCAGACCACCAATGTCGGCCGTTCATCAAGCGATTCCATGATCTCTTGCGTGACGCGATCCACTGCCCCTTCGGCCCCCTTAACCCCCACGCCCGCGTCTCCGCGCACGGCCAGCCGGTCGCTTAGATTTGGCGCGGTCGAGAGCTCGACCATCACAGGTAACTCAGATGGTCCGGTATCGGACGCGGCCATTTGACCCGTTTCAAGATTCGAGATTTCACCCAAGGAGGGGGCCGTTGCCTGCGCCATGCCGGTGCCTTGCAGGCTATTGGCACCGACCTCGTCGGTCTCGGACGTCGACTCGCTGTATTGGACTTCCTGCAGATTGACGGCGTCGTTGGCACTCCAGGCAGATAGAGTGGCACCGACAGGGCGATCGGGGAGGCTTTGCCAGATGAGCGCCAGCAAGAGCAAAAGCGCCAGATGCACGCCCAGGCTAACAGCCCAGGAGACTCCGTCCCGTTCGATCGGCACGGATTCGAGCCAGTTTCGCAATGCGCCGTTCGACTTCATCGACGGCCACCTCTTTGTCCTAGTGCCCACCGCCGCAACTGCGAGAGATGCACATTGTTTCGAACAGTGCATGGACGTCAGTGATCGACGCCACCTGTCAAAGTCAAATGCCTCTCGCAAAAACTTGGCCCGGGGAGTCGCTGTCCCTACGGTCTATTGTCAAGTGTTTTTGCCCGGAATGCAAGGGAAACGCACCCCCTTAAGGCATGATCGGAAAGCCCATTTGAATCTGATGGTCGGCCTATTTCTAGGTCCTCGGACCTCTTTATCTCCCTTCGCGGCGCAGGCATTGTGGAAGTTTGACGGTCGTAAACCTCGCATCTACCATGAAATGAAGAGCGCAAGCCGGCGACCGTTTGACTGCCACGGTCGTTCTCGCGCAGCGCGTCCGATCGCACATTTCTCTCCGCGGCGTCAACAGTTGAATCGCAATTGACCCGAAGGTTGCGCATGCATCACTTCCACCGCAAGGCCGGTTCTTGCCAGTTCCGATCGGACTTGGTGCCGGAATCGCATCGTGGTGCATTGGTGAGTGCGCTCGCGATCCTGTTGGTGGGAATGCTGTGCGGCGTCACGCGGGCTCAGTTTCCCAAGGTCAAACTGCCGCCGAAGCAAGAGGTGATGCTAGTCACGGAGGACGAAGTCCTGCTAAAGGCCTCGTTTTGGCCCGGAGCCGCTGGCAAAGAAACCGTTCCCGTAATTTTGTTGCACGCCTTTCGAGGCACTCGGCAGGATTTCAATGTGCTGGCCGAATTCTTGCAGGGAAAAGGGTGCGCCGTGATTGCCCCCGATCTGCGCGGGCACGGGGACAGCACTCAGGTACGCGATGGCCGTCGGCCTTTGGCGGCCGCGGAAATGTCGCCGCCCACCTTCTCCGGCATGATCGAAGATGTCGAGACGGTCAAGAGATTCCTGATGGCGAGAAACAACAGCGGCGAATTGAATATCGACAAACTGTGCATGGTGGGAGCGGAAATGGGGGCCATCGTGGCCGCCAATTGGGCCATCACCGATTGGGGCTGGCCGCCACTTGCCGTCAGCAAGCAGGGGCAGGACGTGAAAGCGATCGTGCTCATCTCGCCCCCCGAAAAATTCAAAATGCTGCGGATATTCGATCCCCTGAACGACCGGGCCGTGCGCAGTCAGATCTCTTTCTACATCGCCGTGGGGAATCAGGATTCCACGGCGCTGCGTGACGCCACCAAGATCTATAACACCCTCAAGCGATTTCACCCCCCGCCCGTCAAGGGCGAGGACCAGGACTTGTTCTTCGACGCGCGCATTCCCACCACGCTGCAGGGAACGAAGCTGCTCGGCAAGGACTTCAAACAGTTTGGTCTGGCCGCGAATATCGCCGAATTCTTCGAGGCCCGCGCCGGCAAACAGCCCTACGAATGGCACGATCGCAAATTGCCGCAATAGTTCGCTGCGCCGTGCCTGCGGGCCATTTCCACATAATGCGTCGGCGTGCATTGCGCCGTCGACGCACAAGTCGTTCCATAGACAATGAGAGCGGCAGGCGACCGCGAAAAATCGGAATTCCTAAGTTCGACTTTTGCAGTTTTTAGGGTGCCCGAAACTGGTCTGCGTAAATAGTGCGAGCCTCCGGCACAATGCTTGGGACATCACTCTCAGGCATCGAGCAAGGAGGCTCACGATGGAACTTGTACCCGGTTTTGTGCA
>DASXEJ010000300.1 GCA_036490175.1 Pirellulales bacterium
GCCGACATGGAGCAGGCGGCGGTCGGAACGCACTTCGGGCTGTACTTCAACCAGGGCCAGTGCTGCTGCGCCGGCAGTCGGCTGTTCGTGCAAGAAAAGGTCTATGACAAGGTTATCGACAAGATCGCTGCCATGAACAAAACCCGCCGCGTGGGCAATCCGCTCGATCCCGCCACCGAGCAAGGCCCGCAGATCGATCAGGCGCAGTTCGACAAGATCATGCACTACATCGACCTGGGCAAGAAGGAAGGAGCGCAGTGCGTGTCGGGCGGCAATCGGGTCGGCAATCGTGGCTATTTCATCGAGCCGACGCTGTTTACCGGCGTGAACGACGAGATGTCGATCGCCAAGGACGAGATCTTCGGCCCTGTGTTGTCGGTGCTCAAGTTCAAAGACGCCGAAGAGATCATCGAGCGCGGCAACAACACATTCTACGGTTTGGCCGCAGCAGTCTGGACCCGCGACATTAGCAAGGCCCACCACCTGGCGGCAAAGCTACGGGCCGGCACGGTGTGGATCAACTGCTACGACGTCTTCGACACGGCCGCCCCGTTCGGCGGCTTCAAGATGTCTGGCATCGGCCGCGAGCTAGGCGAAAGGGGCCTGGAAGCCTACACCGAAACGAAGACCGTGACGGTGAGTTTGGCGTAGGCACGTGCAACCTGACGATGCCTTAGCATCCGACCAAGCTGAGCGTTAAAGCGCTACGTCAAAACAGCCGCGGTTGGTCATCGGCCGGTGGGGTGACGTGCAGGTGTTCGTACGCCTCGGGTGTGGCGCGGCGGCCGCGTGGCGTGCGCACTACCAGGCCCGCGCGCAACAGAAACGGCTCGACTTCGTCTTCCAGCGTGTCGGGCGCGGCGTTCATCGTGTGGGCCACGGCGTCGACACCGACCGGTCCGCCGTGAAACATGCGGATGATCGTGTCGAGATACTTGCGATCCTGCGAGTCGAGGCCGCGGTGGTCGATGGCCTGCATCTCGAGAGCGGCTTTCGAGAGGGCGTGCGTGATGCGGCCATCGGCTTTGCTGGTGGCATAGTCGCGCACCCAGCGCAGGCGGTTATTGGCCAGGCGGGGCGTGCCGCGGCTGCGCACCGCGATCTCGCCGGCCGCCTGATCATCGATTGCCGCCCGCAACTTCGCCGCGCTGCGACGGACGATCTCGGTCAGCTCCTCGATGGAATAGAAATCCAAATGCTCGCGCATCTGAAACCGATCACGCAAGGGCGCCGATAGCATGCCGGTGCGCGTCGTAGCGCCGATCAGCGTGAACGGCTTGAGCGGCATGTTGATCGTGCGGGCGTTCACCCCCTCGCCCAGCGTGATATCGATGCGGAAATCCTCCATGGCCGGATAGAGAAATTCCTCGACGGCTTTGGGCAGGCGGTGAATCTCGTCGATAAACAGGACCGAGCCCTCTTCGGCATTGGTCAAGTACGGTACGACGTCCTTGGGAGCCATTAGCGCCGCGCCGCTGGCGATCTGCACGCCGACACCCATGTCGCGGGGAATGACCGTAGCAAAGGTGGTCTTCCCCAAACCGGGTGGGCCATCAAAGAGGATATGCCCGAGTGTCTCGCGACGTTTTTGCGCTGCATCCAGCGCGATAGCCAAGCGCTCGCAGACTTCGCGCTGGCCAACCATGTCGCGCATCCGCTGCGGGCGCAGGGCACGATCCTCGGGGTCTTCGGCGAACGGCTCGCGCACTTCCGGCGCGGTACTGGCTTGCAGAATTGGCTCGCGCACCCGGGAAAAGCCCTCCGTAACAAGGCTCACCGGACATGCGGTGAACGGGTGTTAACTAATGGCGCGAGTATAGCAAACCGTGATCGGACTCACCACGCACGCACCAAGAAGAAATACCTCGGATCCACGAAAGCAACGAATGACACTGATTGGATGGAGATCGCAAACTCTGACCGCCGCCGCGACTTATTTTATTGGCTTCTCCGTGCCTCAGTGGCTCCGTGGCGAGTCTGCATGTTTCTGTGCTTCCTCACTTTCCCAGTCGCTGTTGATAGATGGCCTGCAGCAGCGCCTGCACGTCGCCATATTTTTTCTTGCCGGCCAAGGCGGCGTCCAACAGTCGGCGGGCTTCGGCCTCGGAGTGGCCCAATTGCCTGAGCACCTGGAACGTCTCGTGCACCAGGTCGTGCTCTTCGATCGTGTCGAAGGCTTCTTCGCGCGCTACCAGCAGCGCGAACTTCGGCACCTTCCGCCGCAGCTTGGCTATGATTCGCTCCGAGGTCGCGGGTCCCACGCCGGGTAGGCTTGCTAGCACTTTGGCATCCTGTTCCTCGATCGCCGTAGCCACCTCGCGCACAGGCCGTACCATGGCCCGCAGGGCTTTCTTCACACCCACCCCGTCGACGGAACAGAACAGCTCGAAAAACTCGCGCTCGACCTCGCTCAGAAAGCCGATCAGGCGGGGCGTCATCCGTCCCTGCATTGGGTTGCCTTCTAGATAGTCGATCGTGTGCAAGCTGATTTCCTCGCCCACGCGATGCTGCAATTGCCGCCGCGCGAACTCGGGAATGAACACCTCGAAGTCAAAGGCGCCGAATCGCAGGTTGGCGACATCTTCGGAAACGGACAGCAGCTTCCCAGTTATTTTTGTGATCACAGGCGAGTCAGTTTCGTCAGGGTGTAGAGAAAGCTTAGGCGCGATACGCGTTCGGATCACGCACGACGCCGGGAGATCGCGGTCCATTCCGGCTGCGTGTAAAGATGGCATAGCGCCGCGGCCAAGGCATCGGCCACGTCGTGCGGTTCCGGCACCGTGGTTAGGCCCAACTCGCGAGCCACAGCGCGCTGCATTTGCGATTTCGACGCCCGGCCCGCCCCGGTCAGAGTTTTCTTGATGCGCGTGGCGCTATAGCTCACCACCGGAATGCTGGCTTGCGCGGCAGCCAGACAAATGACGCCGCGGGCGTGTCCCATCAAGATCGAGGTCCGCGGCCGCTTGTAGTGTGAATAGAGCTCTTCCAGTGACATGCAGCACGGGCCGAGCGAAGCGATCACTTCGGCCACGCCCTCGAAGATCTCGGCCACTCGCGCCGCCAGCGAGGTGCGCGTACGTCCGCGAATGACGCCAGCCTCGCACACCTTCGGCCCGCGCACTGCTATTTCGAGCACCGCGTAGCCCGTGGTGTTCAGGCCAGGGTCGATGCCAAGGACTCGCGGCGGAACGGAATTCACAGTCGCCATGCAAGACCTGCCAGGAAGCGCTCGACGAGAAGTGCGGAATGCTGAACGAAGAAAACAAACTGCCCACACGGCTCGAACAACGCGTTCATTCAGCGATCATCATCCCGCGTCCGTCGGTTGTGTGCCCGCCTTCATCATTTCTGCTGAATCGTCCAGCCGGTGCCGTCGGGGCGGTCTTCGAGCGTGACTCCGAGCCCTGCCAGGCGGTCGCGAATCTGGTCCGACATGGCAAAGTTCTTGGCCTTGCGCGATTCGGCCCGCACCGCGATCAAAAGCTCGATCAATTGGCTCGTCAGCCCGGCATCAGCCGGCGCGGCGGCGGCTGGCGGCGCGCGGAATAATCCCAGCGTGCCGGCCAATTCTCGCAAGATTCGCGCGCCTGCCTTTAGCGCAGCCACGGCCACGGCGCTCGACTTGCCGGCTCCTTCGAGATTCTCGGCATCGACAAACTTGTTCAGCGCCGTAACCAGCTCGTGCAGCACGCCGATGGCACCCCCGGTGTTGAAATCGTCGTCCATCGAAGCCAGGAAACGCTCGCGCAGCGTGGCGACGTCGGGTCGTGCGGCGTCCAGCGCCGCCGCATCGGCCGCAGTGCGCGATTTGGGGACTTCAACTTTGTAGAAGCTCTCGCCCGTCACGCGCTCGTAGCGCTGGAAAAAACGGTAGAACGTGGTTAGGCCCTTCTCGACTTCGGAAATGCGCTCGTCACTGAAGTCGATCGGTCGACGATAATGGGTCGACAGCAGGAAGAACCGAATCGTCTCGCCGGCGTAGTTTTTCAACAGATCGCGGAATGGGCTGGCGCCTTTGGACTTGCCGATCTTCCCCGATTCCTGCGCCGCCTGATCGCCGGCATCGATTTCGCGGGTGGCGCGGCCGCCGACTTTGCCGACCTCGTTCGAGGCTTGCATCAGGCCGTTGTGCATCCAGTACTTGGCCTGCGGCTTGCCGTGGGCGCACTCGCTCTGGGCAATTTCGTTCTCGTGATGCGGGAAGACCAGATCTAATCCCCCGCCGTGAATATCGAACGTCTCGCCGAGGATCTTGCGGCTCATGGCCGAGCACTCGATGTGCCAGCCCGGTCGCCCCTTGCCCCATGGGCTGTCCCATGACGGCTCACCCGGCTTGGCCCCTTTCCACAAGGCGAAGTCGGCCGCGGCCCGCTTGCGGCCCGCCATCTCGCCCCCGTCTCCGTGCATCGACTCGATCGAACGGTTGCTGAGCTTGCCGTAGTCCGCGTCGCGGGCCACGTCAAAATAGACATCTCCATCGGCCTGGTAGGCGTAACCCTTGTCGACCAGGGACTGGGTCAGGGCGATGATCTCGTCAATCGTCGCCGTGGCGCGGGGAAAATGATCCACCGTGTCGACGCCCATCGCCGCCAGGTTGTCCATGTAGTCGGCGATCATCTCTTCAGCCAACTGAGCCATGGTCATGCCACGATTCTTCGATTCGACAATCAACTTGTCGTCGACATCGGTGATGTTGACCACCCACGTGACGTGGTAGCCACAATACACCAGGTATCGCTTCACGGCATCGAAGATGACCGGTCCCACCATGTGTCCAATATGACTGGGCTTGTAGACCGTAGGCCCACACAGATAAATGCCCACCTTGCCGGGTACCACCGGGTCGAAGGGCTCTTTTGTCTTCGAGAGCGTGTTGTAGACGCGGATCGACATGGTGTTCGTGGAGGAAGTCTTGGGCTGGGAGGCGGTTTCGGTGGTCAGCATTGCTCGAGTAATACGACACACTCGGCCATGATGACTTCCCGCAGGCCGACAGGGCCAACGCCCTCGCCGGTTTTGGCTTTGACCCCAACGCAATTGGGCGGGATCGCAAGTAGGGAAGCTAGCCGCTGGCGTATCTGCTCCTTATAGGGTGACAGTTTCGGCCGCTCGATGAATACGATGCAGTCCAGATTCAGAATGCGGAAGCCGGCTGCCGTGACGCACGCTAATGCCTTGAGCAGCATCTCGGCCGAATCCCGCCCACGATTGGCCGGATCGGTATCGGGAAACAGCTCGCCAATATCCCCCAGGGCGGCGGCGCCGAGCAAGGCATCAGTGACAGCGTGCAGGAGCACGTCGGCATCGCTATGCCCAAACGCCCCGTGGTCGTGCGGGACATCGATTCCCCCCAGCCGTAGCGGCCCGCCCGGGACGAGCCGATGGGTGTCGTGGCCGATGCCGATTCGGGTGCCTGGCGTAGCTCGTTCTCCGCAAGCGGTTTAGGTGATTCTGCGCAACTGCCGCAAGTGGCGGATTATAGCGAAACAGCTCGGTTGGGACAACGCGAGCGAGGACGAGGCCAAGGGCTCGTTTGATGGCGCAATACGGAATTCGCCGGCAAAGGTATTCCTCCTCAAAACAGATTGGAGGTAGCGAGAGAGGATGGCGCGCAAGTTGACACCTAGGTCACACTGTATTTACCGCGACGACCGATGACTCGCAGGTGCGCGCGGTCTGGCAGGCCTCGGATGACGCGCCAGTATTCCTCTCGCGCATCGTCGTCAATTTCGATGCTGCCAGAATACAGCCGATCTCCCCCACCTTTCTTGCATCCGCTGATCCAGTACTCCTCGCCCGACTCCACTTCATAGTAGTTTGCTTTGAATCCATCCCCCTTCAAACTGCGGAAGCGCTTGCCCTGGTAGTAAATCGTCTTTCCCGTCTTCGAGAATGTAACTCTCCCGATGCGCGCCGGGCCCGAGATTCCACCGGCCTTGCACTCGACATTCATGATTCGCGAGATGGACTTCATGCCCCTAATTTACCTGGGCGATTTGAGATGACAAAGCTGCCGGCGCCGTCTCGGTGCAGGTTTCGCAAACTCGCCACTAGCGATGTCGCCAACCCCCCGGAATTGACACGCCCCGATCCCAAAGGCTAGGCTCTGTAAGCATAAATGGGTGTTGATGCAAACGGCGGCGAGGTTTCTCGGCATGATCGATCTTGGCCAGCAACGATCGAAACTGTGTGCCGGCGTATCGCGCAGATCGTTTCTCAAGATCGGCTCGCTGGCGGCGGGCGGTCTTTCACTCCCCACGTTGCTGCGGACTCGAGCACAAGCGGGTGACGCGAAAAATCGGCCCCCGCGTGCTGTCATACAGTTTTATTTGGAAGGGGGTCTGACGCACCACGACTCGTACGATCCCAAGCCGGCCGCGCCGCGGGAAATTCGCGGACCGTTCTCGGCCATTGATACAGCGGTACCTGGCGTGCAATTCTCCGATCAGTTGCCGCGCCAGGCGCAAATCGCCAATAAGCTAACCGCCTTGCGCGCCGTGTCGCACGGCACGGCCGATCATGCCACGGGTCAACACTGGATGCTGACGGGTTATCCCGGCGGGACCAATCGTGCGGCTGGCGGTAACGACCAGCCTGCCACCGGTGCGGTCGTCTCGGCCTTATTGGGCTCGGACCAGCGCGAGTTGCCCAGCTATATGACGTTGTCGAATCGTGGCGGCGGGTATGCCTATCGTCACGCGGCCTATCTGGGCGTGGCGCACAATCCGTTCGATGTTTTCGCCGATCCTAATCGGCCGCAGTTTCGGGTTCCGAACCTGGCGATCGAAAACGGATTAGAGGGCGTGCGCCTCGACGATCGCCTGGCTCTGGTGCACAAGTTAGACAGCTTGCGACGCGACATAGACCAGCGGGGCGAGATGGCGGGCCTCGATGCCTTTACGCGGCAGGCCTTTCATCTCATCACCGGCGCTCGGGCGCAAAGCGCCTTCCAAATCGACGCCGAGAGCACGGCCATGCGCGAGCAATACGGCCGTACACGCATCGGTCAGTGTACGCTCTTGGCGCGCCGGCTGGTCGAGGCCGGAGTTCCTTTCATCACCGTACACGACGTGGGGTGGGACAATCACGACAGAATCGAACAGGCCATGCGCGGCAAGCTGCCCCCCCTAGACCAGGCCCTAGCGGCGCTCGTTACGGACCTTGACGAGCGTGGTCTGCCCGATGACGTGCTCATTTTGCTGATCGGCGAATTCGGTCGCACACCACGCATCAACGCCAACGCCGGTCGCGATCATTGGGGCAACGTCTTTTCGGTGCTACTCGCCGGCGGCGGGCTGCGCCATTGTGGAGCCTACGGAGCCAGCAATGCTCAGGGCGCCAGTCCCGTGAGCGGTACCGTCAGCCCGGGCGACATCTTTGCCACGATGTACCACTTTCTGGGAATTGATCCGCATTCGACCGTCCACGATCTGTCTGGCCGCCCGGTGCAATTGCTGCCCGAAGGGACTGTCCTTTCCGCGCTCGTCTGAGCTTGTCTGGGCCGCCGTACGATGGAAGAAGGCGTGCTCGCACACCCGCCTTGACCCGCAAAGTTCGTCGGGTTGGCGAGACAGCCCTGCGATCCGTGCCAGGCGAGCGACCCAGAGTCCGCCCATCTTTGGGTACAGACCTGCAAAAGTCCGTTTCGTGCCCTCGGTTCGATTTTCGACGCCGTGACTCTATAATCCCCCTGCATGGCAATTATCGAGCTAGACGGGCTGTCGAAGTCCTATCGGGTTTATCAGAAGCGTGAAGGCCTGGGGGCCTCGTTGCGAGGATTGTTCCGTCGGCAATATCGCACGGTCGAAGCGGTGCGCGGTATCAGCCTGAAAGTCGAGCAGGGTGAGTTTGTCGCCTTCCTCGGCCCCAATGGAGCCGGCAAGACCACCACGCTCAAGCTCCTGTCGGGCGTGATTACTCCCTCGGGCGGAGCGGCTCACGTGATGGGCTTTGTCCCCTGGAAGCGCGAGAACCCGTACCGCCGCCGGTTCGCCCTGGTGATGGGGCAGAAGAACCAACTGTGGTGGGATCTGCCTGCCCAGGAATCGTTTCGCCTACACCAGCAGATTTACATGATCGAACCGGAGCGCTTCGAGCGCACCCGCGACGAACTGGTCGACTTGCTGGACGTCCGCCGACTGCTCGGCCAACCGGTGCGCGAGCTGTCGCTGGGCGAGCGGATGAAAATGGAACTAATCGCGGCTCTGCTCCATTCCCCCGAAGTATTGTTTCTTGACGAGCCGACGATCGGACTGGATGTGATCGCGCAGCACAACATTCAAGGTTTCCTGCGGCACTATCAGCAGTTGCGACAGATCACGATCCTGTTGACCAGCCACTATATGAAAGACGTGGCCGCGTTGTGTAAACGCGTGGTGATCATCGCGCACGGGCGGATTATTTACGACGGGTCGCTGGCCGGCATCATCGACCGTTTCAGCCATCACAAGGTTGTCACCCTGCAGTTCGCCGACGGTGACGATCGCATGCCCAGCGACCTGGCTCGTTATGGCGAAGTCATCGAAGAGCAGGCTCCCAAGGTCAAGCTGCGCGTGGACCGGCGTGCGGTGGCCGAGGTGCTGGCCAACATCCTGGCGCAGCAGGCCATCGAGGACGTGAGCGTGGAAGACCCGCCGCTGGAAGATGTGATCGCGGAAATGTTCTCGACGGCCGGCGAGCACGCGGCCAACGAGGAAGCGATCGATCAGGCCGCCGCCCGCGTGGTGTAACTGCAAATTTGGGGAGCCGACTGCCCGTGTACGCCCGAGCCCTGACCTGGTGGACGATTCTGCGGATCTGCCTGGAAGAGCGATTGGTCTATCGTGGCGACTTCGCGCTCGGCACCTTGATGCGGTTCCTGCCGTTCGTGACGCAAGTGTTTTTGTGGGGCGCCGTGTACGCGGCGCGCAATAACTCGACGTTGGCCGGCTACACGTACAACGAGATGATCGCCTACCTGCTGCTGACCAACGTCAGCCGCGCTTTTTCGAGCATGCCCGGACTGGCTTCGACCATCGCCCTGCAAATCCGTAACGGCGAGATCAAGAAGTTTATGATCCAGCCGATCGACATGATTGGCTTTTTGCTCTTGGGGCGCGTGGCGCACAAACTGGTGTACTACGCCATCGCCATCGGACCTTATGCGCTGGTCTTTTATCTATGCCGCAGCTTCTTTGCAGGCTGGCCCGATGCCATGACGATGGGCGCCTTTATCCTGTCCCTGGTGATGTCGTTCCTGCTCGGCTTTTTTCTGGAAGCCACGCTCGGCATGGTGGGCTTCTGGATCCTGGAAGTCAGCTCGCTGTTGTTCGTCTATCAGTTGTTCAGCTTTTTCTTTTCCGGACAGATGTTCCCGATCGACATCCTGCCCGAGCTCGCGCGCAAAATGGTCGACCTGCTGCCGATCCCGTACATGGCCTATTTCCCGGTGGCCGTATTCCTTGGCAAGGTCACGGGCAGCGACCTGGCGTGGGGATTGGCCGTGCAAGCCGGTTGGGTCGTGTTCTTCTTCATCGCCAGCCGAACCGTGCTGCGACTGGGCTTCAAACGCTACAGCGGCTACGGCGGGTAGCGGCTGAGTGGAATTCAGAGAATTATCTTCTCAACGGCATACCCCCTCGCTATGCTGGTTCGCGTTACCGCCGATTTTTGGGCACAATTCTATGGCGGGACCGGGCTGTATCGTTTCTTGGATTTGATAGTTGCTGCGTGCGCCGACCGTTCGACGTGTTTCGCACCGCTATGAGCAAGAAATCGCACCGTCGCGCTTGGCGGCAGCGACCAAAACGCCGCGGTCGTGTCATCGGGCTATCGACCGTAACGCCGCGACTGCGTTCATCAAAAGCGAGGTGGGCAATGATCGTTTTTGGGACCCGCGGTGTTACTTCCTCGGCGGCGTCGGGCAATTTCTACTGCCCTAGTTGCCGCGGTCAAAGCTCGTACACCCACAAGCGCGTGCGTAGATTCTTCACTCTCTATTTTATTCCCGTGATCCCACTCGGAACCATTGGGGAATACGTCGAATGCGGGGGCTGCAAAGGCACGTTCAAGCCTGAAGTGCTGCACCTCGATCCGGCCGCGGCACAAACAGACTTCGTCGCCGAGTTTCATCGGGCGATGCTACGCGTGATGACAAGTATGACGATGATCAACGGGCCGATCGGTGACCAGGAAATGGACCGTATTCGGACCATTTTTCAGAAGTTGACCGGCCAGGCGCCTGCACCCGACGAGGTGCAGCTCGCCATGAAAGATAGCACGGCAGCACCGCACAGCATCGTCGCCGCGCTGGCGCCGATCGCGCAAAACGTCAACGATCATGGAAAGGAGCTGATTGTTAAGGCGGCATGCTTGGTCGCATCATCGGGTGGCGGCTTTCAAGCCGA
>DASXEJ010000301.1 GCA_036490175.1 Pirellulales bacterium
AGGAAAATCGTGATCACAAGGCCCGCCACGAGGAACGCCGGCCACAGCAAGGCAAGCGCGGCCAACCCAACTCCTCCGCTGCGTCCGACCAGTCCTACGATGGCCAGCGGCGCAACGAACAGCAACATGCCGAACAGCGGAAACAGTGGCGCCGTAAAGTACGCCTGATACCGCCTCAGCACATAGCGCACCGCAGCGCGCAAGCTGCCGCGCTCGTGACGTGTCACCTGGAGTGCGATCAGCCGCGTGATGACTCCTCCGAAAAAGGCCCACACAAGGTCGACCCACAGCGCGCAGGCCAGTAAGAACGCCAGACCCACGAACGTAAGTCCCGGCTCGAATAGTTGCCTGAACGGACCGGTTACGTTGAACCAGGCCGACAACACGGGCACGTCGGCACGAGCGGCAAATCGAGGAGGTTCAAAAATCGTATCGGCCGGACCCGCCATTCCCAGCGGGGCCCGTTTCATTTCTTCGACGGAAGCGCCCGGCTCGGGATCATCGCCGCGCGGCCAATGGCCATAGGCGCCAATCCACTGGACGAGTTGCTCGTTGCCACTGGCGGAGAACATCTGGCCAATCCCCCACCAGCCGACAACCGTCAAAACAACAGCCAACGCGCCGAGAGCCAGAATTCTCGCTTGGATTGCCAGGCGGATCGCGCGCAACAGAGCCAGCCAGGGAAAAAGCTCGTTCCAGGCGACCACGCGTAGCGTACCACGATCATCGGACATAAGGAGCAAACTCCGAAGGAGCGGCGACTTTTACGCCGCGTGATTTCACCGGGTGCGCATGCGTCTATATAGTAACGCTAGCCTGGAAATTGAACCAGCGGAGCCTTGCTGGACGGGTACAAAAAACGAGCGGTTGTCCGCTAGAACTGCCTCTAGCGTTTACCCTAATCAGAGATTCTGGCAGGGAATCGGACAGCAGGTCTAATAATCAGACTTCAAGTCGTCCGACGGTTCCTGTTCGGGCTCAAACGGCAAACCATAACTCTCGTCGAGCCATCGGCCCAAATCGACTTGCCGGCAACGCGAACTGCAAAACGGCATCGCCTGGGATTCGCCAGACTCGAATACGCGATTGCAAATGGGACAGCGCACCAGGGCCATTGCCGCACTCTCAGGCTGCAGAATTCAGTCGCCGGACTTCGATTTCTTGCTACTCTTGTCGCCAGACGAACCCTTCTCGCTCGACGAACTTTTGCTTTCGGACGATTTATTGTCTGAGCTTTTCGAGTCGCTGGCGGGCTTGTCTGCCGCGGCGCGCTTTTTGTACGAATCGCTACGGTAGTCGGTAGTATAAAAGCCCGATCCTTTGAAGACGATCGCGGCGCCTGTGCCAAACAATCGCCGCAACTTTTGTTTGCCGCATTTGGGGCATTTCTTCTTCACGGCGTCGTTGATCCCTTGAAACAATTCAAAGGCGTGGCCGCAACCATCGCACACATAATCGTAAGTGGGCATAGGCGTCCGTCAAACCTCTCAACCAGAGGATGGTTCGCTTGGCAAGTCTGTCGGCGCGCGGTCACATTCCGCCGCGCCCAACGTCGTTAGTTCGATGCGGCCGGCGCGGCCACGATGACCTGCGCCGGACGAATCACGCGATCGTGCAACTGATAACCTTCCTGCGTCACCATCAGCACTGTATGGGGAGGGAATTCCGTCGTCGGTTGCTGCAAGATGGCTTCGTGCAAATGCGGGTCAAAGGGCTTGTGCAGGGCGTCGATGCGAGTGCAATTATGTTTCATCAACACATTATCTAACTGCTGCTTGACCAGCTTGAATCCCTCCAGAAGACCTCCGCCTTCGGTCGACTTTGCGGCGGCATCGATCGCGCGGCCAATGTTGTCCAGCACGGGCAACAGATCGCCGAGTAACCGCAGGTCCGCATAGCGGCGTTCGTCATCCAACTCGCGGCGGGCCCTCTTGCGATAGTTATCCCACTCGGCTTGCAAGCGCAACGCGCGATCCTTGGCTTCGTGCAACTGAGCGCGAAGTTCCGCGGCATCGCCGCCCCCGGCGTCGGCGTTTTCACCGAGCATCTGATCGTCGCCGAAAGGCACCGAAGGTGCCAAATCGTCGGCGTCTCGTTCACTATTGTGTTTGTTATCACACATGAAATTTTGCCTCGGTGATCAGCGTATGCCAGAAATGCCTGGGCACACTTTGATGACGTCTTGTCTTGATTAATCGTCGACCTGGGCGCCGTCCTCAGGAACGAAGTACTTCCGCAGCTTCTCGAAGAAGCTCTGGCGATGTGGAGTGACGTTGGCACGCTCTTCCTCGGCCAACTCACGCAACAGTTCTTCCTGTCGCGGCGTTAGGGCCGTGGGGACTTCGATATGTATCTGCACGAGCAAGTCTCCCTTACCACGTGCATGCGGGGCCGGCATACCACGACCTCGCAGGGTAAACACTTCGCCCGTGGCGGAGCCAGCAGGTATGTCGAGCTCCTCCTTGCCATCCAGGGTCGGCACGTCGATTACGGCACCGAGCGCCGCTTGCGAGAATGTGATCGGCACCTGACAGATCAAATTGCGTCCGTCGCGCCGAAAGAGGGGGTGCTCCTTGACGTGCAGGAAGCAATAACAATCGCCGCGTTGACCGCCGTGCGGATCCGGATCGCCTTCTGCCGACAATCGCAGCCGCACGTCGTTGTCTACGCCCGCCGGAATCTGCACCTCGCGCGTGACCTTCTGCCGCACGTAGCCTTGGCCGCGACAGCTCGTGCAGGCCTCGCGAATGATGCTGCCGGCACCATGGCACGAAGGGCAGGTCGTCTGCATGCGAAAGATGCCGGCTGACTGCACGACCTGACCACGGCCACCGCAATATTGGCATGTCTCGGGCTTGGTCCCTTTGCGAGCACCGCTCCCTTCGCACGTTGTGCATTGCTCGTGTCGCTCGAATTGAACCGTTTTGGTAACCCCGCGGGCGGCCTCCAATAGGTCGAGCGAGACGTCACAGCGAACGTCGCCTCCTTTTGTGGATCGACGTCCCCCACGGCTGCGTCCAAACAGGTCGCCTAATACACCGTCGCCGAAAATACCACCGAAGGCTTCGAAGATATCGTTGACGTCATTAAAGTGGGGTGCCCCGCCACTGGCACCATCAATCCCGGCATGGCCGAACCGATCGTAGCGCGACCGCTTGTCGGAATCGCTGAGGACTTCAAATGCCTCGGCAGCTTCCTTGAACTTACGGACCGCGTCCTCGTCTCCCTGATTCTTGTCGGGATGAAACTTGATCGCCAGCTTGCGGTACGCGGCCGAGATCTGTTTGTCCGTGACGGTACGCTCGACCCCAAGGACCTCGTAATAGTCGCGTTTCTTGGCCATAGTTACCATGGCGCCTTCGCCGCCTCGCAACAGCCTAGAGCGCAAAACGGGCCGCCCCACAACTGAGGCGGCCCGTATTTTTAATGGCAGATGAAACGCAGAACAGGTCATGCGGCAGGCGTTGGCAAGAGCAATTCACCTGGCGACATCATTTCCTATTCTGCATTTTTCCGTTTGTTATCGCACGCTTCCTTCGACGCGGTGCTTGCCCTTCTCTTCCTTGTCGAGGTTAGTAACGAGCGCCTCGGTCGTCAACATCAACGCCGAGATGCTGGCCGCATTCGAGAGCGCACTGCGGACAACCTTCAAGGGGTCGATGACGCCCGCCTTGAACATGTCAACATACTCTCCTTTGTTGGCATCGTAGCCGATGTTGGCAGCCTTGCGACTGACCTCGTCGACGACGACCGAACCGTCGATGCCGCAGTTATCCACAATCTGCTTCATCGGAGCTTCCAACGCGTGCAACACGATATCGACGCCGATCTTCTCGTCGCCGCGGGCCGAGCCACGGACCTTCTCCACAGAGTCGTGGCATCGCAGTAGGGCGACACCACCACCGGGCAGAATGCCTTCCTCGACTGCGGCACGCGTGGCGTGCAGCGCGTCCTCGACGCGGGCCTTCTTCTGCTTCATGTCGGCTTCGCTACTGGCACCAACCGAGATGATTGCTACGCCACCGGTGAGTTTGGCCAGGCGCTCCTGGAACTTCTCACGGTCGTACTCGCTCTCGGTGGCCTCGATTTGGTTGCGAATCTGCTGGATGCGGGTCTTGATCTCGTCCGGCTTGCCGGCACCCTGCACGATCGTGGTATCGTTCTTGTCGACCTTGATCTGCTTGGCGCGACCGAGATGCTCAAGCCCGAGATTTTCGAGCTTCAGACCCAGGTCTTCACTAATGAGCGTGCCGCCGGTGAGGCAGGCAATATCACCCAGCATCGCCTTGCGGCGGTCGCCGAAGCCCGGCGCCTTGACTGCACAGATATTGAGAATGCCACGCAACTTATTGACTACCAAAGTTGCCAGAGCCTCGCCCTCGACATCCTCGGCAATGATCAACAGCGGCTTGCCGGCCTGACTTGTCTTTTCCAACAGGGGGATCAGCTCGCGGAGGTTACCGATCTTCTTTTCGTGGATCAGAATCAAAGCATTTTCCAACAAGCATTCCATCTCGGCTGGCTTGTTGATGAAATACGGCGAGATGAACCCCTTGTCGAACTGCATGCCCTCGACCAGCTCGAGCGTGGTCTCGGTCCCCTTGCCCTCTTCGACGGTGATCACGCCGTCCTTGCCAACCTTTTCCATGGCGTTGGCCAACAGGTCGCCAATCGTGCGGTCGTTATTGGCGCTGATCGACCCGACCTGGGCAATCTCCTCCTTGCTGGACACGGGCTTGCCGAGCGACCGCAAGTGCTCAATCGCTGCCTCGACGGCCTTGTCGATTCCGCGGCGGACGGCCATCGGATTGCTGCCAGCGGCGATGTTGCGGGTGCCTTCCTTGAAGATGGCCCGGGCCAAAACCGTGGCGGTCGTTGTGCCGTCCCCGGCGATGTCCGACGTCTTTGAGGCAACTTCGTTGACGAGCTTTGCACCGAGATTCTCGAAGTGATCTTCGAGATCAACTTCCTTGCTTACGGTGACACCGTCTTTCGTCACGGTCGGACCGCCGAACGACTTGTTGATGATCACGTTTCGGCCAGTCGGCCCCATCGTAATGGCCACGGCGTTAGCCAACTTCTCGACGCCCTTGAGCAGCTTGGCTCGGGCGTGATCTTCGAACAGCAATTGTTTAGGCACGTTGACGGTTCCTTCGCGATGTGTTGGTGTTATCCAAATGTAGCCAGCTGCTCGCCGCGCGTCATAGACGCTGCCACGGCGCAGGCAAACTGCCTACCAGTTAGGGTTTTAGCTCACAACCTTGGCCAGGATGTCGGTCTCGCGGAGGATCTTCACCTCGCGCCCATCCAGCTCAATCTCGGTTCCGGAGTACTTGCCATAGATCACTTCGTCTCCGACGGAGACAGACAGCGATCCGCGATTTCCGCTATCCAGCAGCTTGCCCGGTCCGACAGAAACGACCTTGCCACGTTGTGGTTTCTCTTTGGCCGTTTCCGGCAGCACGATGCCGCCTGCGGTTGTGTGCTCTGCCTCGCGAGGCTCAACAACGACACGATCGTCCAGGGGACGAAGCTTAACGTTTTTCATAATTCACTTTCCTTATGCGATTGATCTTATATGTGTCGATGCGCTCGTCTGCCGGCCTTTTGACCGGCAGCGCTCTTGGGCCAGCAGGCAACTACATGCCCATGCCACCCATGTCCATGCCGCCCATGCCACCCATACCTCCCATGCCGCCTCCCATTCCGCCCATGCCACCCATACCGTGGTCGTGGGCGTGATGATCGCCACCCTCTTCCTCTTCCTTAGGAATCTCGGTCACGAGCGATTCAGTGGTTAGCAGCAGGGCAGCGACACTGGCGGCATTTTGCAGTGCGGTCCGCACGACCTTGGCCGGATCGATGATCCCAGCCTCGACCAGATCGCAGTATTGCGCCTTGTCGGCGTCGTAGCCCTCGTTCTTACCCTTGAGCTGACGCACACGATTGACGACTACGGCACCGTCGACGCCGGCGTTATCGGCGATCGCGCGGAGTGGGTAATCGAGCACATTGCGAATGATGCGGGCACCGAGGGCCTCATCACCAGTCAGTTCCAGCTTGTCGAGCGCCTTCTCGCTGCGGATCAGGGCAACGCCGCCGCCCGGAACGATACCTTCTTCCAAGGCAGCCTGCGTGGCGGCCTTGGCGTCCTCAAGCAATGCCTTGCGCTCTTTCATCTCGGTCTCGGTTGCTGCACCGCAGTTGATCTGTGCGACACCGCCGGCCAGTTTGGCCAAACGCTCTTGCAGTTTCTCGCGATCGTAGTCGCTGTCGGTGACACCGATCTCGCGACGGATTTGCTCGGCACGGCCGTCGATGTCGGCCTTCTTGCCAGCGCCGCCAACGATGGTCGTGTTCTCGGCGTCGATGATCAGTTTCTTCACACGTCCGAGATCGCTGATCTTGACGGCATCGAGTTGAATCCCCAGATCCTTGAAGATTGCCGTGCCACCGGTCAAAACCGCCAAATCGCCCAGCATCGCCTTACGGCGATCGCCGTAGCCCGGCGCCTTGACGGCTGCCACGTTGAGAATGCCGCGCATCTTGTTCACCACCAAGGTGGCCAACGCTTCGCCTTCGACATCCTCGGCAATAATCAACAGCGGCTTGCCGGCCTTGCTAATGGCCTCCAACAACGGCACCAGGCTTTTGGCACTGGAGATCTTTTCTTCGTAGATCAGGATCTGACAGTTCTCAAGCTCGACCGTCTGCTTATCCTGGTTGGTGACAAAATGCGGCGAGAGGTAGCCACGATCAAACTGCATACCCTCGACCACTTCAACCGTGGTCTCAGAATGCTTGCCTTCTTCAACGGTGATCACCCCGTCCTTGCCGACTTTCAGAAAGGCGTCGGCTAAGACTTCGCCGACACTGCTGTCGCCGTTGCCCGCGATCGTGGCGATTTGCTTGATCTCGGTCTTGTTCTTCTCGTTGATTGGGGTGGCCAGCTTCTTGACGGCCTCGATGACCGCATCGGTTGCTTTGTGAATGCCGCGGGACAGTGCCATGGGATCGGCACCAGCGGCAATCATCTTCAGGCCCTCACGGAAGATGGCTTCGGCTAGAACAGTGGCAGTCGTTGTTCCGTCGCCTGCAACGTCGTTGGTCTTGCTGGCGGCTTCTTTAACGAGCTGCGCTCCGAGGTTCTCGTACGGATCCTCGAGTTCGATGTCTTCGGCGACGGTCACACCGTCTTTGGTAACCTTGGGTGACCCCCAACCCTTATCGAGGACCGCGTTACGGCCTCGGGGGCCTAGCGTACTACGCACCGCTCGGGCAAGCTTTGCAACACCTGCCAACAATGGCTGGCGTGCCTCGTCGTCGAACACCATCTGTTTTGCCACAGCGGGTTTCCTCCTGTTGGGCGATTGAGAATCAGGGACGCTGCCACCGTCGTCATACCCGACACACAGCTCGGAGCATGGTGTAGGGGCAGTCCCGGGATAGTTTTGGCTCTGTGTTTTGCGTCTGCCAATTCGGGCGCGGCCAATATTGGCAGACAGCGATTCGCTGCGCACTCAAAGCAAGGCGTGTGCCAAACGCGAGAAGCGATCGCATAAGGCCAAATATGTTAATGCGTTACGACGTTTCCGACACACTGAGAGGCAGCATGCATTCGCGTGGCACGCCATGAAGTGCCATTTTGGCAGGAGTTTCTGGCAGTTTGCCATTCTCTCATTCGTGCGGATACATGCCCGTTGGCATCACCGCCAGGACCGACCGGGCCGCCTGCCACAGAACGATTGTCTCCCAGGTTTTCTGGCCGCTGTCCGTGCGACATGTCAAGGGGATGCATTTTTGAGGCGGATTGACTCGACAAAGCACGTCGATGCGTGACGAGCATGCCAGATTCAAGCGCAAGATTGGCGAGCGACAGTTGGGTCCCAGCGACCTTTTTTCGACGAGTCGCGTTGCGTGGACGGTTGCAGCGAATGCGTCAGTGCGTGTCCGACGGACGCAGTCAGCCGGTCTAGCGGCTTGGAACTCGACATGGGGACATGCCTGTTTTGCAACGAGTGCGTCACGGCCTGTCCTACGGGCGCCGTCCGATTCACGTCCGAGCATCGCCTGGCTGCGCGCAATCGTGAAGATCTGATCGTGCGCAGTGGTCAAACGTTCGAATTAGCGCGACCACTGGAGCAAAAAATGCTGCGGCTGTTTGGTCGCTCGCTAAAACTACGCGTCGTGAGCGCGGGGGGGTCGCAATGCCTTCGAGGCCGATATCAACGTGCTCGGTACGATCGTTTTCGACCTCGGCCGCTTCAGGATTAAAGTAGTCGCGTCGCCGCGTCATGCCGACGGCGTAGTCGTGATTGGACCTGTGTCGCAAAACATGAAGTTCGCGCTCGAAAAAACGTACGAAGCCACACCAGCGCCAAAAATTGTGATTGCGATCGGCGTTTGCTCCATCGCGGGCGGACCTTTCCGGGACCATCCCGAGCTGAACAACGGTTGCGACGGGATCCTGCCAGTTGACTTATACATTCCCGGCTTCCCACCGCACCCGATTACGATTCTCGACGGCCTGCTGCGACTCTTAGGTCGCCTGGAAGAAACGCCCGACAGCAGGCAGCCTAAAGCCTCGGCGCGGTAGACCGGCGGGCTGGATTACCCAGCATTTCTTGCACGCCGATTGATATCGATCCAGCAGCTACCCATTCAGGTTCTGGCGATCGCCGCGGTCCACATCGGAAGCAGGTCGACTCGGGTGCTCGCCATTGGTACTGGCCTCGGGCGGTCCATTTCGCGGCAGACTAACCGGCTTGAGAATCTCGGCCATTTTGATGGCCAGGGTGCTGAACTCGCGCGGGTTAGTTGGCGCGTAAACCAAGCGAACGTTGGCATCAGACGGGGGAGCCTGTGGATCGACCGGCACCGTTACCTGATGATTGTGCAAACTATACACGGCATAAAGCACCTCGATCTCCCAACGTCCGGCTTGCTCGATTTCCTGCCGTAAATCAAAGGCAGCCTGCGCCGCGTTAAGGCACACGGCCGTTTCAATCAAAGCTTCGCGATAGCCCGGCATGTCGCGAGCCTCGGGGCCCCAAACCTCTTTCAGTCCGTTGGCCGACTCGCGCACCGCGACAAAGATTTTGTGCAGAATCGATCGCAACGAGCGCGACGTGGCGCGGGACCAGAACTTCATCGGCCGCAGGTACGCGTCGACGGCGCCCGTTACCGCGCCACAACCGCTATGCCCCAGCATGACCACGACCTTGACGCTCTCCGAAAGCGAATTGACGGCGAAATCGATGCTCCCCAGGCAGACTTCGCCGAGCACGTTACCGGCCACACGAATCACGAACAGGTCGTTGAATCCCTGACCAAAAATCATTTCCGTCGGCACACGCGCGTCCGAGCAGCCCACGACTACGGCGAACGGGGCTTGCTTGGGCATCCCCCCTTCGCGCCTCACCATGCCGACTTCCAAGCCGTTGCACGAAACGACGTAGCGAGGTTCTTCGCCTTTGGTGAGCGTGCTCGAACGGCAGCTCGCCATCCACTTAGTTCGACTTTTGCAGTTTTTAGGGTGCCCGAAACTGGTCTGCGTAAATAGTGCGAGCCTCCGGCACAATGCTTGGGACATCACTCTCAGGCATCGAGCAAGGAGGCTCACGATGGAACTTGTACCCGGTTTTGTGCA
>DASXEJ010000302.1 GCA_036490175.1 Pirellulales bacterium
CCGTCAATAGTATGCTCAAGCGGCTCCTCGGAGCAGCACTACGGGCAAGATCTTACTGGAGCCAGTGCCGTGAAATCCTCCTGCGAGCCATCACACTCAACGTGATGATCCTCAGGCCATGCCACGGTTTCTACAGAGCAACACTGACTCGGTAAGCTGTGGCGTGATCGCCCTTGTAAGGGCCTACTTCGCGCTCGAGAACAGCCACTCCGCTTATTTGACTTCCAACATCCGCTCGAGCGCCACGAGCGCCCAGCGCGATGTTTCGGCATCGACCTCGACGATGTTCACCGGCGTGCCGGCCGCCAAGTTCTCGATGCTCCAGCACAAGTGCGCCAAATCGATGCGATACATCGTGGCACACATGCACACGACCGGCGACAGAAAGTGTATCTCCTGTTCTGGATGCTCTTGCTTGAGCCGATTCACCAGGTGCAACTCGGTGCCGATGACCCATTTGGTTCCGGATGGTGCAGACTCGACCTCGCGAATGATCTTGCCGGTGGACCCGCTCATGTCTGCCTTGTCGACGACTTCGCGCGTGCATTCCGGATGCACCAAGACGTTAATGCCGGGGAACTTTTCGCGAAACTGTTCGATGTGCTCCGGCCGGAACATCTGATGAACGCTGCAGTGCCCTTTCCAGAGTACGACGCGGCTGCCGGCAAGTGCCTCGGCCGTGTTGCCGCCGAATTCGTCGGCATGAGGATCCCATACCGGCATCTCCTCGACCGGGATGCCCATTCGCAGCGCCGTATTGCGTCCTAGATGTTGATCAGGAAAAAATAGCACGCGACGCCTACGGCGGAAAGCCCATTCGAGTACCGCTGCGGCGTTGCTGGATGTGCAAACAATGCCACCGTGCTGGCCACAAAATGCCTTCAGGCTGGCAGCTGAGTTCACATAAGTGACGGGCGTGATATCAGCGGTGTCGATCACGTCGCCCAACTCACTCCAGCAGTTTTCAACCTGGTCGATCATCGCCATGTCGGCCATTGAGCAGCCCGCTGCCATATCGGGCAGAATCACCTTGACGCGTTCTCCGCCGCGTTCGATCAGCGGTTCGGGGCGGTTCGCCAGCACGTCGGCCGTCTCGGCCATGAAGTGGACGCCACAAAATACAATGGCGCGACAATCGCGACTGTCGGCCGCCATGCGGCTGAGTTGATAGCTGTCGCCGCGCAGATCCGCCAGCGCGATGACCTCGTCCTGCTGATAATGATGACCAAGAATTAGCAACCGATTCCCAAGTTCGTTGCGAACAGCCTGGATTCGAGCGCGCAACGTCTCGTTTTCGAGCGCCTTGTACGGTTGCAGCTCGTAGCGAGGCTTGGCGGAAGAAGCTAACGCGACACTCATGCTCTGGAAACCTAATGACGTGGATAAAGTCCTATCGGCAGCCTCGCGCCCCGACATAACATCGTTTGGTGTACCACTCTTAGGTACAGACGACAGACGGGTTGGATTGGCAGGGTCAGGTTGCCTAAGTATATCCCTGGACTAATCCACGAGACAGCTGGCCAAGACGGTGCTGCTCAATGTGGTGGGACGGTCGGAACGCGCTGTCAGGACGTCGTTCAGTCCCTAGAGTCTCGCGCCGGACTTAGCTTGCTGAGACGATTCCGTGGCGAACGGCAAATCGTGTCAACTCGACAGTTTTGTGAATCCCTAACTTGCCCATGATTCGGGCCTTGTGATTCTCGACCGTATTGTGACTGATTCCTAGCATCCGAGCGCAATCTTGCACTCTTAGTCCACGTGCCAAATGCGTCAGAACTTCGAGTTCGCGCGAGGTTAGTAACGCAGACGAAGGCTCCCCCTCGCCACCGCTACGTCGGTATGGCAGCTTTTGCCTCTCACCCTGCTCGACAGCCGGTAATCTGGGGAATGCTGTTCCACCTGCAGCGATATTCTCGAGCGCTTCTGCAAAATCGTTCCAAGGTTCACACTTGGTCGAATAGCCCGACGCACCGCATTCGAGGGCGCGACGAATGTGGGCCTCGGAAGGAAATTCGTCCAGCAAGATAACGCGTGTCCGCGAGGTGTGAGAAGCAAGCGTCCGCGCGGCGCGGAAAGCGTTCGGCATTGCCGCGTCGATCACCGCGATCGCCGTCGGCACGCGCTCGGCGGCGGAAAGAGCTTGCAGGGCGTCACTTGTCACGAGCGCCACGGAAAAGCCGGGCAGGGCGGATACCGAGCGCGCCAGCAGCTCTGCCACCAGCAACTGGTTATCGACCACCATGACGGTGATGCGACGACGTCTCGGATTCGACGCCGCAGTCTTCCCACGGCGTGGGAACGACTTCTTCGATGATTTCGGCATGCATCTGCCCCCGGTTTTCCGCTTGCCGCGCGAAATCGTGCTGGCACGGCGCAAGTGCGCGCCGTGTGCTTGCTAAATTTCGGCCATTTCGCGGCTTCAAGATGAGCGGGAAGGTACTGATGAGACGTGACAACGGGCTGTCTTACCGTGACACCGGCGCAGCCGAAATAATCCCAACCGGTCCCGTAATACGTCCCCGACTGTCCAACGCCGGTCCGGGAAGCTATCAGTGGTGCCTCCTCCGATCGTATAAAAATCGTGCAAATCTCCCCGCCAGCACACCGGCATGGTTTGCTCTACAGGCAAATGCCACTGGTATCTATAATTCGCCGCCCCGTTCCGACCTGAGGCATTTTGCGGGCAACCAATTATCGCTGACTTAGCCGGGAGAACTCGATGCAACTCCGCATGCACGTGCCTTCGAGAACAACTGCTTGCATCTGCCTCGGGCTTTCTGCCCTATGGACGACGTTTGTCCGGGCGGACGTGGAAGTCGAGATGCGCGTTGGAGATACGGCATACCTGCAACACGAGGTCGAGTCCGTTCAGCAAACGGTCGATTGGACCAGTCTGTTTCTAGCGGAATTCGCCATCGGCGGTTCGATCGTTAATCCCTATTGCGACGTCCATGGTCTGTCGCAAGGAAAAAACCGCTTTGTCCCTTACCTGAGCAGCACGGAAGCCGCGCCAATCCCAGATGGGGTGGATTTCGGGCACGCGTCGGATGTGGAAGTGAACGGTGTACGCCAGAGCCAATGGTCGATTACCGGCGTTTTCGAAACCCATACGACGCCCTCGCTGGAACAACTCGGCCTGTATAACGAGCCGTCGGACGCTGACCAGCCGTCGCAGGCGGATCACGACGCCGTGCTTGGCATTGACAGCGTCTCGTTGCCACAACCGAACGCGGGGCAACAAACGCGTGCGAACAAGGCTTGCCCAGTGTTTGATGCGGAAGCCGGTTCGCTCCCGCACGGCCGACTTTCAACTCCGTTACGCCAGGGCGAGGCCGCCACAGAGATTTTGAAGTTGCGACGCACGCTGGGTGTGAATCCCATCGCCGGCACGATCTTCGATGCTCCGGCCGGCGAGACGACTGCCTGGGCTAGGGATACACCTAGCGGCAATGCCACTTGTACTGTGGCCGATGACCGCTGCCTCGCCGAGGCCATCCGCGTGCTCGAAGCGGAACAGGATGCCGCCGAGCAATCGGTGGGCCAATACAACCAGTGGCCCGTGCCAGAGGCCTTTCCAGCGTGCCATAGTGACCAATTGCGACCCGCTGAGCAAAAGCTCGAAGAGGCAGCCGATCTACTGGAGAAAATCGGCCAATTCGAGCGGGCTGACGCGATACGTGAACTGGCAAGCCAGGTGCGTCAGGACGCCAGGCAGTGCGAACGACAAGCACAAAAGGCACCCGTCCAAATATTCTCTGACCTCTACGCACGTTAGGCGATCGCCGAACTTTGGATCCTCAAAGATCTTCTTTTCTCTCAACCAGATCGATCGCCGGCCCTTTAGTTGGCGCACCCGCCTGCAGGTTGGCAGAGGGGCGGCCGGCTTATCGCATTTATTAGTTTCCTAACGATCCTCGTGGCCACGACAAGGTTCGTGCGACCGCGCTAGGGCCTGATTCGCGTCCATCTGTTTGACAGGCCAACGGCACGCCATTACTCTGAACCACAACAGGGCTTAGGCACTTTTCAGAGGCGGAGGCATTCGCCCCCGTTGCTTGCTCCGTCGGCGCAAACATCACGTCGTTCGGCCGTTGAGCTTACGCGGAATAGAACCGGCTCGTGTTATGTGCGGGCGCGAAGCGCTTCCTCCTTTTTCGTTTTTTCTGCCGCTACAACTATGACAACTTCCAACTCCCCAAGTCGAAAGCCGCCGATGGCATCTGGGAAGCGCGACTTTTCAGAGATATTGATTCGCCAAGGTGTAATCAGTGCCGACCAATTGGCCGAAGCCAATCAACTGTCGCGAGCGTCAGGGGTTAAGGTGGGCGACGCCCTGGTGCGGCTCGGCTATGCCAATAGTGAAGAGGTGATGCGGGCCATCGCACAGGAGCATGGCCTGGATTACATCAATCTCAGCGAAGTTGTAATTCCGCCCGCGGTCGTCGAATTGGTGCCAGAGTCTGTCGCGCGCGAAAACGTCATCCTGCCCATGGCAAAGGAAGACGACTCGCTGAAGGTGATCGTCAGCGACCCGAACGACCTGGATACGCTGGACAAGCTGCGATTTATTCTGAATTGCAAGGTCGATATCGCCCTGGCTCCGCGTGAACATATCGTCGACGCGATCAATCGCCATTACGGCCAGACCGAGGGCGAAAGCGCTGACTCGATGTTGCAGGAGTTCACCGACACCGCCATCGACTTTACCGAGACAGTGGAGTCGACCGACAGTTCGGCCGAGGTCATCGATGAAACCAGCGCGCCGATCGTACGCCTGGTCCAATTGATCATCACCGAGGCCGTTCAGTTGCGGGCCTCGGATATTCACGTCGAGCCATTTGAGGATCGGGTGCGGGTCCGTTACCGCATCGACGGCGTATTGGTCGAGCGAGACGCCGCCCCCCGCCGACTGTTGGGTGCCATCCTGTCCCGCATCAAGATTTTGGGCAAAATCGACATCGCCGAACGTCGCCGCCCCCAGGACGGGCGGATCAAGGTCACCGTGGGAGAAAAGGAGCTCGACCTGCGCGTCAGCGTCCTCCCCACCAACCACGGCCAATCGGTGGTCATGCGAGTTTTGGACAAAGACAGCATCAAGGTCGGCCTGCGTCAGCTGGGCCTGGCCGAGGAAGACTTCCGAGCCTTCAATCAGCTTATCAAGCGACCCAACGGCATTATCCTTGTGACCGGCCCGACCGGCTCAGGTAAAACGACCACCCTCTACGCGGCTCTGAACGACCTGAATCGACCCGATAGGAAGATCATCACCGCCGAGGATCCGGTCGAGTATTACCTGCCCGGGATCAATCAGGTGCAGGTCAGCCACGGTATCGGGCTGGACTTTGCCCGCATCATTCGCTCAATGTTGCGCCAGGCCCCGAACGTGATCCTCGTGGGTGAGATGCGAGATGCCGAGACCGCCGAGATGGGAATCCAAGCATCTCTGACTGGACACTTAGTATTCAGTACGCTACATACGAACGATGCGCCTGGAGCTATTACGCGCATGGTCGACATGGGGGTGCCGTCCTATCTGGTCGCCAGCAGTGTGATCGCCATCCTCGCGCAACGGCTTGTGCGGGTTGTATGCACGAAGTGCAAGCAGCCCTACATGCCTTCGGATGCCATTTTGGAGACCGCCGGCATCCGTCGCGAAATCGCCGAGAAGGCTCATTTTTCCAAAGGAAAAGGGTGCGGAAACTGCCAACGCAGCGGCTACCGCGGGCGCATCGGCATCTACGAGTTGCTGTTGATGAAGACCAAAATTCGCGAGATGGCCTTCCAAGGCGCGTCGACTCAAGAAATACGTAAGGTCGCAATGGCAAACGGGATGAAGACGCTTTACCAGGACGGCATGCTGAAAGCGATGAAGGGCATTACAAGTATCGAAGAGGTTTTTCGCGTGGCCAAACGAACCGGCAACGAGTAATCACCTGCGGCCACAGTGCAGGAGCGTCACCTGTCGTCGTCAGATGGTGCTTCGGCAACTTCTGGAGGTACAGCGCAGTGGCAGGACGACGACACGCTTTGCCGTCCGACCGGGCAGACGCCGTGACACGTTACAGCCGATTCGTAGTGGTCGAAGTGAACAAGCGGATAGGTACGGATTCAGAGAAGCGCAGTGATCGTGGCGAGTAAATGTTGAGTCGTGGGTGAAGGCAGCGAATAATCCCTAGCCAGGCAACACCGTGTCCTTCCGAGGAGCACGGCTGAGTCATTTCTTGCAGGGTTGCCGTCCCGAGGGGGGACGGTCGACCAACTCAGTCGCAAGCGGATGAGCGGTGTTGGGGGATTTCAGGGGTGCCCCGACCGACGCGGCTTGCCATAGGCCAATCGCGTGGGAGGCACTTTCGTGGGAACGATCTTAATCGACAAACTGTTGCAGACAGTGGTCACCCAAGGGGCCAGCGATCTGCACATCTCCGTCGGCCAACCGCCGGTTCTGCGGTTGCACGGCCGCATGCGCAAGCTGGAAACCAAAGTGCTCACCGGGGAAGATACCGTGAGCCTGATGAAAAGCATTACGCCCGAGCGCTGTCAGCAGGAATTGCAAGAGGTCGGCGGTAGCGACTTCGGATTCGCCTTTGGATCCGCGGCCCGTTTCCGGGTGTCGATCTTCAAGCAAAAGGGCAACATCGGCATGGTGTTGCGGCAGATTCCCAACAAGTTCCTGAGCATGGATCAGTTGGGCCTGCCGGTCGTTTGTAAAGAATTGATTATGCGTCCGCGAGGCCTGTTTCTCGTTACAGGCCCAACTGGGTCGGGCAAGTCGACCAGTCTGGCCAGCATGATCAACTATCTGAACGAAAATGTTGACCATCACATCATCACGATCGAAGATCCGATCGAGTTCTATCACGAACATAAAAAATCGACCGTCAACCAGCGCGAAGTAGGCGTCGATGTGCCAAGTTTCGCCGAGGCCATTCGCCGCGCCTTGCGGCAAGACCCGGACGTGATTCTGGTAGGCGAAATGCGCGACCTGGAGACGATCGAGGCCGCCATCACGGCCGCCGAAACCGGGCACGTCGTTTTCGGCACTCTGCACACCACCGGCGCGCAAGGCACGGTCAACCGCATCATTGACGTCTTCCCGACCAGCCAGCAGGATCAGATTCGCACGCAATTGTCGACGTCGATTATCGGGATCCTCTCGCAAGCGCTGCTACCGCGGATCAGCGGCGGCCGCGTTGCCGCGCACGAGCTACTGGTCGTCACCTCTGCAATCGCCAACCTGATTCGCGAGAACAAGACGTTCCGCATCAATTCGTCGATTCAGACCGGCATGAAGTACGGCATGCAGCTGCTGGACGATCACATGTTCAAGCTGTGGCGCGAGGGAATCGTCGACAAGGAGGAAGTGATGGTTAAGTCCAACTCTCCTGACGATATGAAGCGCCGCTTCGAGCGGGCCGAGAAGGGCATGTTCGAAGACGAAGAAAACCGTGGCGATAAGGATAAGAAGGAAAAGGACGAGCACTAAACCCCGCGCGCATTGTCGCGGATCGGCGGTGCGGAAATCAAACGTCGGACAGGTATGAAAAGGCTCGCGTACTAAGGCGCAGCGATAAAGGCACAGCAGCTATGGCAATGCGACGTATTGGCCAAATCTTCGTCGATCTTGGCTTCATCTCCGACGAACAGCTCGAGCTGCTGCTAGAAGAGCAGCAGCAACGCCCCGATGAGTTGCTCGGCCAGGTGGCCGAGGGAATGGGCCTGGTCTCCGACGACCAGTTAGCCCAGGCGTTGGCCGAACAGATGAACATGCAGGTGATCGGCCTTTCCGAGGTCGTCGTCCCGCCCGAGGTGTTGGCCTACGTGACCGAGCCGATGGCTCAGCTGTACCGTATCATCCCGATCAGCTTCAAGAACGGCACGCTGGTGATCGCCATGTGCGACCCGCAGAAGCTGTCCATTCTGGACGAGCTGCGGAACTTCTTAGGCTACGACGTGCGCGCCGTGGTCGCCACCGAGCGCGACATCAAAGGCGCTCTCGACCGCTACTACGCCACGGCCGAAAGCGTCGAGTCGTTGATTACCGACATGGAGCAGGACAAGGACCTGGCCAAGGCCGCCGCGCTAATCGGCCGCGAAGGTCCCATCGACCTGACCAGCGTCGAAGCTCTGGCCGATAGCGCCCCGGTGCGCAAGCTATTGAATATGGTGTTACTGCTGGCGATCAAGGATCACGCCAGCGACTTGCACTTCGAGCCGTTTGAAAACGAGTTCAAGATTCGTATCAAGGCTGACGGCGTGTTGTACGAAATGGTACCCCCGCCGCGGCATTTGGCGTTTGCCATTACCACGCGCATCAAAGTCATGGCCAACCTCGACATTGCCGAGCGTCGCTTGCCGCAGGACGGCCGCATCGAGCTGAGCGTCGGCGGCCATCCCGTCGACTTGCGGGTGGCCGTGCTGCCCACGATGTTCGGCGAGAGCGTGGTCATGCGGGTGTTGGACCGCTCGGTCGTCAAGCTCGACCTCAACGGCGTGGGCATGAACGCCGACCTGATGCGGCAATTTCGCGTGGTTATCGGCAAGCCCAACGGCATCGTACTCGTGACGGGGCCAACAGGATCGGGCAAAACCACGACGCTCTACTCGGCGCTTTCCGAGTTGAATCATATTTCCGACAAGCTCATTACGACCGAAGACCCCATCGAGTACGACATCGACGGTATCGTGCAGGTGCCGATCGATGCATCGATCGGCAATACATTCGCTATGTGCCTGCGCGCTATCCTCCGCCAAGATCCCGACCGCATCCTGGTTGGCGAAATCCGCGACGTGGAAACGGCCGAGATCGCCGTGCAGGCTTCACTTACCGGCCACATGGTGTTTAGCACGCTGCACACCAACGATGCCCCCAGCACGATCACGCGTTTGCGCGACATGGGTGTGGCGCCGTTTTTGATCACCGCCACGGTCGAGGCGATCCTGGCGCAACGATTGGTGCGACGCGTCTGCTCCAATTGCCGCGAAGAGGTCCGGCCGGCAGGCGAGATGCTCGCCGAACTACAGCTCACTCCGACCGACGTCGCCGACAAGAAATTCTTCCGCGGCAAAGGCTGCGATACGTGCAACAACACCGGCTACAAAGGGCGCGTTGGTTTGTTCGAGTTGATGATCATGAACGAGGATCTGCGCGAGATGGTGATCCGCAACGCCTCGACAGATGATATCCGCGACAAAGCCCGCAGCTACGGAATGGTCACGCTCCGCGACGCCGGCATGCAAGCCGTCTACGGCGGCACCACGACCATCGAAGAGGTTGTCCGCGAAACGATTGTGGAAGGATAAGGACGTAAACGATGAAAGCAAAATGATAAATGATGAGTAACAAGAGGACGCTTGCGCGGTCCCTTTCGTCATTCCGCATTTTGCATTTCCTTCGGAGCTTGCCATGCCGACTTTTCAATTCGAAGCGATGGACGCCACAGGTCAGGAAATCAAGGACCTGATCGAGGCGCCGAGCGAAGAAGAAGCGCAGGCCACAATTCGGCAGATGGGATACTTCGTCACGAAGATCTCCGTCAAAAAAGCCCGTAAGGCCGCGGCTGAAAAAAAGAAAAGCGGCAAGAAAAAAAGCTTTGCCATCGGCGGCGTCAACAGCAAGGTCCTCACCACCTTCACCCGCCAATTGTCCATTCTACAGGACGCCGGCCTGCCGATTCTTCGCAGCCTGCGCATTCTGGAAGGGCAACAAAAAGGTGGCCGGCTGAAAAACAGTCTGATCGACGTCTGCGACGACATCGAATCCGGCTCGACGCTGTCCGAAGCGATGGGCAAGCAGCACAAGGCGTTCGACCGCCTGTACGTCAACATGATCAAGGCCGGCGAGGCCGGCGGTGCCCTGGAAGTGATTCTCCGCCGCCTGGCTGAGTTCCAAGAGAAGTCGGAGTCGCTCAAGCGCAAGGTCAAAGGCGCGCTTGTGTACCCGGTGGTCGTGATCTGCGTCGCGGTCGGCATCTTGGTCTTCATCATGTACAAGATCGTGCCGGAGTTCATCAAGATCTTCGACGGCTTCGGTCTCAAGCTACCGGCCATGACGGTGTTGCTAGTGAACATGAGCTACGCCACGGTCCACTTTTGGTACTTGATCCCAGTCATTCCCATCAGCTTCTGGCTGGTCGTCAAGCTGATTCGCAAATTTCGCCACGGCCGCGCCGGCTGGGACCTGTTCCTGTTGAAGATGCCGGTGTTCGGCCAGATCATTGAAAAGAACATCGTGGCCCGCACCACCCGCACCCTCGGCACGCTGGTGGCCAGCGGTGTGCCGATTCTCGAAGCGCTGAACATCACGCGCGAGACGTCTGGCAACGCGGTCTTCGAGAACATGTACACCAAAATTTACGAATCGATTCGCGAGGGCGAGTCGATTTCGCGACCGATGAAGGAATTTTCCCGGCCGAAGTTCCACATCATGGCCGTGTTCTTCTGGTTTGTGTTCGTGGCCGGCCCGGTCGGCGTGCTGGTCTACCTCACACGCATGAATACACGTATCGTCGACGACCTGGTCGTGAACATGGTCGACGTGGGCGAGGAAACCGGCGAGCTCGACACGATGTTGTACAAAGTCGCCGATAACTACGACGAAGAAGTGGCCGTACTCACCGAGAGCCTGGTGAGCCTGCTCGAGCCACTTATGATCGTGATCCTGGGCGTCATGGTGGGCTTCATCGTGATCGCGCTGTTCTTGCCGCTGATCGACCTGATCACCAACCTGTCGGGTGGAAAGTAAGGAGCCTTGTCGTGAGAACCATGCTGAATCACAGAAACGCTGAACGCGAAGCGCGGAACGCGGAACTGATAGCACACGCATCCAGGCGGCCGGAAGCGCGGCCCGGGATCTCCGTTCGTCGCATAGCGATTAGCACTCCTCGTTCAGCGTTTCGCCGCGGCTTCACCATGGTCGAACTGATGATGTCGCTGATCATCATGGGCCTGCTGGTATCGCTCTTGGGCGTCGCCGTGGGGTTTGCCGTCAACAAGGCCAAAGAAGTCCGCATGACATCCGAGATCAGCAATCTCGATGTAGCGTTTCAAAACTACAAGAACCAATTCGGTGGCGAGTATCCGCCGTGCATGGCTGTTCCAATTCTGGGTGGAACTCAGTTGACATCGCCGTCTCGACTCGACTTGTTCAACCGCGCACTGCGCAAACGATTTGCGCGATACACGTTAGATTACTTGACCTTAAGGTCGATTTTGGCAAATGGTGCTGGCGCATCGAACCTGAACCCGCCTCCCTGGACAGTAAGCAGCATTAGTACCGGCCAGCACATTGCGCTTGATCTACAAACATTAGATGCAGCCGAGGCGCTCGTTTTTTGGCTGGCTGGCCCCCCGGCACCGCTCAATGTTGCGTCGTCAACGATCTTGTATGGTTTTAGTGCCAATCCGACGAACCCATTTCAGCAGGCCGGGTCACGTTTGCCGAGCCTTTTTGACTTCGACGAAACTCGTCTGACGGATGTCGACGGCGACGGTTGGCCTGAGTATACGCCAGCGGGGACGAGCAATAAGTCGATTGGCATGGCGCCCTTCGTGTACTTCGAGCCCGCAAGCATGACGTACATCAATTTGCAGAATAACAGCCAACTGATCGCGTGTTACCCGCCGAAGGTGACTGCTATTCCAATTGGCGCTCCGACCTACGCTCCTCAGGGCAATCCGCCCCAGCTGCCGGTTCAGCCAGGAACATACGGCAATTCCGGCCTCGGTGCAGAGTGGGGCTTGGCCGTGCCCTATCCGACGAGTGTCAATACCAGCACCACGAATTACACGTTTACCTTCTGGAATCCCAAGAAGTTCCAGATCATCTGCGCCGGGGCCGATTCGGATTACGGCGGGTCAAATTATGAACCGCCACCACCCGAATCGTCTGGCGGTGGCCGCGCTAACATGCCAGTCCTGCCGCAAACGGCAAAGCAAGGCGCGACGGGCTTTATCGGCACGCCCATTTTGCTGCAGGGCGATCTCGACAATTTGACCAACTTCACCACGGGCAAACTCGAAGATTTCACACCGCAATAAGTAACTTCCGTGGTGCCAGCCGGCACCAGCGCTAACATATTTATTTCCGTGACGCCGATCGCGCTACAGAAGCGCGTGCGGGCGGCACGTGGGCGTGGCCAGGAGTGTGAGACAGGTGGCATCGAGAACGGATCGGAATAGGCAATGTCCGTCGAAGACAAAAACCGCTGGCAAACGGCAGGTAGCTGGCACCGTGGTGTGCAAAGCGCGCCGTCCCAAGCGCTGAACCTTGAACGCCCGACACCACCTCGCGCGAGCTTCACAAGGCGCGCGGCCTCGTGCGTTTCTGCCCCGTCGTCATTCAGCATTTGTCGTTCCGTGATTCATTCCGCCCGTTCATCGTTCATCATTTCACATTCATCATTACGGCCAGCCTTCACACTCGTCGAACTGCTAGTCGCGATCATCATCATTGCCATCCTGGCTGGCCTGTTCTTGGGCGCCCTAGGTAAGGCACAACAAGCCGCCAACATCGCCAACACGCAGGCCTTGATCGCCAAGCTCAACAGCCAGCTCATGCTCCGCTACGAGTCGTACCGAACGCGGCGACTGCCGATCAGCACAACGACACTGGGCCTTGGTATCAGCGTATACAACGCCACTAATACCCCGCTGATCCTGCCTGGCCAGTGCTTTGCGGCCTATCGTCTGGCGGCAATTCGCGAGCTGATGCGCATGGAGTTGCCTGATCGGTATGCAGACATGATGACGGCCAACAATTCGTATAACCTTCCGTTCGGCATTCCAATTGTGCCCCAATACATCACTTTCGACGGGTCCACATGGTATCCCGGTCCAATCGGCGGCTCATTCATGATTCAACCGACGGCCGTGAATCTTTCCTATCAGCGTCGGTGCAATACCAACGCTCAGGGTGCGCCGTCACCGCAGTTTGAGGACGCCGAATGCTTGTACATGATCATCACGACCGGTCTCAGCGACAATACGGTGGCCAACGAGCAGATTAACCCCGCAAACGTGGGTGACGTCGACGGTGACGGCATGCCCGAGTTTATTGACGCCTGGGGCAATCCGATTCGCTTTTTGCGATGGGCCCCCGGATTCATATCCGATATGCAGCCGCAGGACGCAACGAACAGTCCCAGTGATCCCAATTTCACTGCGACCAGACACGATCCATTTGATCCGTTGAAATTGCAGCATCCATTTGCGGCGGCCGGCCACAATTTTCAAAGCTCTCCCGCGGCCACAGCCTATGACGGTATGGCGCTCTACCCATTGATTTATTCCATGGGTCCCGATCGCACGGGGGACATCCAACGTCCGTCCACCGACGCACACGGTTTCGCGCTAGCGTCGAACAATTGGGCCTGCACGTTTCAAACGATTTTCATGACGTCATCGCAAGCGTTCCACGTTTACGACCCGTATAGCGTCGGTAACGGTGGCAATCTTGCAGGTGCGCCCTTCGACGAAGACGGCGATGGCGATCCGAACGGCGGAGCAGACAACATTCACAACCATTTGATCGGTCAATAGCGGCGCGAGGCGATTCCTTTCTTTGTCTCGATGATCTCTGTAAGTAGGCGTATGCACGTGGACCAAGTACTTCATCAACGCCGCCGACACGTCCGTGGCGTCACACTGCTAGAACTCTTGGTCGTGATCACGATCATGGTCCTGTTGGCGGCCGCGGCCGTGCCGGTATTCGCGCCGGCGATGCAAAATCGCCAGATTCGTGAAGCGTCGCGAACGGTTGGCACGTTTATTACCGGTGCCCGGAATCGCGCTTTGCAAACCGGCCGGCCGGTGGGCGTGGTGCTCGAACGCTTGCAGGGAATGAACGACGCTTGTGTGTCGCTATCGTATGCCGAGGTGCCGCCCCCTTACTCGGGCGATGCGTCGAATTCGACCGCCCTGGTTCAATACTACAACGGTCAGGCGTTCCTGGCCGCCTTGACACCGTACTACAGCGGCAGCGTCCTCAACAGCTCGCTCGACGTAGGTTGGATGGGTGCCATCCGCATCGGCGATATGATTCGCTTCAACTTTCAGGGCCCGTATTTTCAAATCCTCACGCCGCTCAATCCAGCGTCCTACGATTTCACGACAGGTTTTTTGACCGGGGATCCCGCCACACCACCTGGTGCGAATCCTCCCTACTATTATATGTGGCCGCTGGGTATCGTGCCCGGATCGAACACCGTCCCGCCCAACAGCGGCGGAGGGACCACGGGCTTTCGCTACCAGATCGTTCGCGCACCGATCAGGATGGCCGCTGGCGCCGTGCAACTGCCCGGCCCCACGGTCATCGACTTGAGCTTCTCGGGCTTCAATGGCGGCAGCAATCTGGTCGACACCGGCGGCATGCAAAACGCCGCGCATAACACGAACATCTCTCCGTGGGTGTACAGCTATTCCTTCCAGCCGCTATGGCCGCGCGTTGGCGCCCCGTCTGTAGCCACGAGCAATTGTCCGTTTACCAACCCTCTTAATTCGAACTTACCGCGTGATGACACCTCTTCGGTGATCATCACGTTCAACCCCTCGGGCGGCGTCGACTGGATCTGGTGCTGGCCGAATGGCGGATACAGCCCAATGACAAATCCGGCCAACACGTCGCCGCTCCCTCTATTGGCGCCGCAATCGAACCCTGTGCCGGCTCCGGTCAAGGCGACCACGCCAATTCACTTGCTCGTGGGCAAGCGCGAGTTGCTGCCGCTCCCCTCGTTGGGTCCGCCGCCGAACACGAACCCTAACAGCTCGAGCTTTCAGCCCTATGCCAACTGGCAGGACTTGACCAATTTCTGGGTCACGATCAATCCTCAGTCGGGCACGGTGACGGTCGTCGAGAACGCCGCGTCGACCACGGCCATCAACAACAACGGCTACCTCAATAGCGGTTACGGTTCGTTTGTCGAGCTTATGGAGGCGCGGCAATTGGCCCTTCAGTCCATGCGCGCGAGAGGCCAGTAATATGATGAAGACAACACTCGGCCATCACCGACGCGGTATCTCGCTCATCGAAGTATTGTTCGCGATGGGCATCTTGTCGGTGGGCATTCTGGCCATGGCGGCGCTACTGCCGCTGGGCGTCTACGAAATGGGCCAGGCCGACATGCTCGATCAGACGAGCACGCTAGGCCGGGCCGCCTTCCGAGACCTGGAAATCCGCGGCTATCTGCAACCGAAAATGTGGGTCGATACGCAAGTCGGCATGCTCGTTGCGCCAGTGCTTAATCCCGATCCGGATCCGAATTGCCTCACGGGTCCTACACCGGGCTCGGGCGCCGCAAATCCAGCGCCTGGGCAGCGTTTGGTCGCGTACCAATATCTGCCGGAAAACTGCCTATCGCTCTTTGGACAGACGGTGCCAGGCCAGTACCAACTTGTCACCGCGCCTCCATACACGCCGTCATCGACCAACACTCCGCAATCGATTCCGTTCGCATTGCCGACCACCTTTAACAACTATCCCGCGAACAACCATACGCAACCTATTGCCTGGAACCCGCTCACGAACACGCCCTTGGCGCCAATTATCACCGACATCGCACTTCGAGCCGCTCCCGTCTATACCGCGCTGTATCCCACCTATGGATTGGCGCTTCCACTTTCGGTGCCTCCCTTCACGGCCACCGAGTCGCCGCTGGTTATTCTCGATCCCTTGATGGTGGGCGCGATGGGCCTGAAATATCTTTCGACCCAAGTTCCTTATTCCGTACCGACTGGGACAGCAACGGTCCCCAATCTCGGATCGCTTTCGCCGAATTCAAATCCATGGACGAACATCCAAACATTCCCTTATCAACAAACGTACGTACCCGGCGCGCCAATTATTCCCCGCCTGACGTTGCTGGAATCGCGGCTGCCGCCATTTTCTGTTCCAGGCGCGCCACCTTCCGCTGCACCACAGCCACCGATCTGGCCGTCGACATGGACCGAGGGCAACTGGACCACTCCGCGGTTCATGCCCTTTGCGGCGGCGGACCGCATCTTTCGTTCGGCCGATGATTTGGCGTTCAATGTTCTCGATCCAACAGACCGCACGCGTGATCGGCCCACACGATCCATGAATTATGATTCTGGAGTTACGCAACCTTTGCCGCAGCAAGTGCAATATCAGGGCAACTATTCGTGGTTCGTAATGATCGCCCCATCGCAGGGCGAATCCGATACAACCGCTGGTGACTTGGGGGTGGATCCCATTTTGAGCCCCGATACCAAGGCCCTGACCGCGTCGCGACAATTCACCGCATCGGTCGTGGTTTGCCAGAACCGTGTGCTGGATGTACCCCCCCCCCCGAGCATCGCGGCCGATTTCCGCCCCAGCGAGTGGATGGTGCCGGCAAACGTGTACGCCGGCGGCCTGGGCGGTGGCGACGTGACACTCTACGGTGTCGATGGGGTACGTAGCGCCTGGCTCGCAGGCGTGCGTCCGGGCAGTTGGCTGATGCTCTCAGGCATCACCGTCTCGGCCGAAATCCGTATGGACCTGAACACCGGTTCGCAAGTGTATTGGCCCAAGTTCAAGCCCGTTGCCGATTGGTATCGCATCGTTGCGGTTGACGACGGATCAGGCCTCACGCCAACCGGCGGTATGCTCAATGTCACTTTGGCGGGCAGCGATTGGCCACAACCGAATTTCTACCCAAACCCGGTCAATTTTGGAGCGACCCCGCCGATCCCAGGAGTCCAACTCGTCAATCTCAATCCCAATTCGAATCCGATTCTTAGCGGCACTCCCATCTATACCTACGCCACGGTTGTCGAAGGCGTCGTGGGGGTTTATCAGAAGACGATCAGCTTCGACGGAGATTCTTTGTTCTCGTCTCATTGAATATATCGCGCGTGAAACGCGCCGACGGTGGGCGACCCAGTCGTACCCGAGACAGTCATGCCCACGCAAACTTGAAGCAACCTAAGACTGAGCAGCAAAACTCTCCTTAAGACCATTCCGCCGACCAGCCAGTACGGCGGTAAATCATTTCGGCAGCATTAGCAAACAGCGACGACGGGCAGGGGCGAGTGACATCGACCCACAGGCAGGGTCAGCGAAAGAAGCATCATCATGACACGGAACAATCGACAGTCCGCAGGCAATCCATCGGCCCACGCCCGGCAGGCGACCGCCGGATCGACCGGCAACATCTCGTCGGCCCAATCGAGGCGAGCGCGAACGACGCCGCTCGGTGCGCAAACTACGGCCCGGTCACGCGGCAGCCGTCACGCCGCACAACCACGGCAGGGCATCATCCTGCTGATCGTGCTGGTGCTGTTGGCCCTGTTTACGATGATGCTCATCACGTTCGTCGTGGCCACGGTCAACACCCGCCAGGGAGCGCTCCAAGCCGCCCGCGCCGAACAAACAGGTGATCCCCCACAATCGATCTTGCACAGTGCGCTAATGCAATTGTTGCGCGGGGCCCGCAATCCAAATTCAGTGATCGGCCCGCATGGCTTGCTGGAAGACATGTATGGATCGAGCGTGCCGGGCAAGATCACAGCCAGTGTTACCAATCCAAGCGCCGTACCCCCGCCTACGACGGGCTACTTCTACACGCAGCTCGATGGTTCTGGCAATCCGCAAGTCGTACCGTACCTTCCTTCGGGAAACCCGATACTGGTAACGCCAAATGGGCCGCCTGCCAATGCGAAACAAGCAATCGGTTCCTTTCCGACGTACACCTATATCCACACACCGCTGATCGGCTTCCGGGTATCAAGCACATCGCCTACGGTTGGCACCGTTGCAGGCGGCGATTTCCCTGACGGATTCAATCGTCCGTACGGTTTCTACAATGGCCGCGTGATCACAATGCTCGACGGTCCTGCCGCCGGTCACAGTTCGCGCGTGGTCGGCTATTGGTACGACAATACCAGCGGTCCGCCGTTCTACAGCTACTTTCAGGTCCTCGACTTTGACGGGCTATTGCCCTACGACCCGGGCGTACCGGCGACGTTCAATGGCACGTCCAACGTTTATCCCAACTACCGGTTCATCATTAACGGTCGCGTGTTTTCCGGCACCGGATTTGGATTTGCCCCCCAATTGTTCAATCCGACCGCGCCGACTTATACCCGTAGGTTGAACGCGGCAGACACTTCGGGACCACACATTTACCCTTACGCGCTGTTGCCCAATCCGCGTCGAGGTGTCTTTTCGCCAAGCACTATCTTCTCTTATACCGACCCGGCTGGGTCAGGCGGCGCGAACGAAGACTATGACGCCCCGGATTTCCAGAACATGCTTATGGCGATGCGGATTTGGGCCGATCCGTTTCACACGGGCAACTATCAGCTTGCCACGCCGCTCCCCTCGTTGCACCGTCCCGACCTAATCAACTATTGGAACAACTGGTGGTCTACCAACGCTGGTCCCAATTACCTTGTCGCTCCGCCGACCGGAGGAGGTGGTTCGTACGATGCGGTCGAAAACATCAGTAATCCAGCGACGTACCTCGCTGCCCGCAATCTGCTACGCAAGATTGTGTTGCGTCCGCTATCGTTCCAGGACGACGTGACGAATACGCCGAACGTGGACGAAAGCGAACACCCGAACTTTACGGGGAGCAATCCGAACTTCAACCTGTTCACCGGCCCGTGGGATGTCGACAACGACGGCGACGGCACGCCGGACAGTATTTGGGTCGATATGGGTTTCCCGGTGCAAACTGCGCCAGATGGCCGGCGTTACAAGCCGCTGGTTGCCGCACTCGTGATCGATATGGACGGCAAGCTGAATCTCAATGCGCATTCGAATTGGTGGCACGCTCCCTCGACTTCGGTCGGCGTTCAGTCGCGCTTTCTCCCCATCGGCGCACCCGTTGCGCAGACCACTTTGTCGCTCCCTAGCCCGACGACCATAACGCTGAAAGCGGGTTCGGGCTATGGACCGGCGGAAATCAGTCTGCATCCGCTATTCGAGCCAGGATACCACATCAGCAACAACGCCTTCAGTCCCACACTGCAGATATCTCGCCTGCTCGGCGGCGACGCCGTGAATCTCATTGACGGGCGCTATGGCGAGATCGAAGTTGCCTCGGGTGCGGGCCAGGCTCCACTTAACCAAGCCCCCGGCCCAGGCATTTCGAATGTTGACGATCCGATCGCATGGCTGCGCGAGACGGACTATCCGCAGATTCACTTTATGGGCACCGTCAATAACTACCCGCATAGCAACTACCCCTACCTGCCCACCGGCACGTCGGTTGGTGGGTTTACTCTCGACTCGCTGTCCGGCGTTTGGCTGCCTAGTTCGGCAAGCCCACAAATCTGGATGAAGCGTTCGGCGTTCGGCACCCCCAACGATCTGGACGGCGATGGCATACTCGCGCTCGATCCGCGCGGTCAGCCGCTGTACATCGATTGGGGCATGTTCAGTGGCGCCAATTCCGGCAGTCGTGGCTTTGGCGAGCGCGATGACACGGTCGACGATCCCTATGAAATGGACCTGTCGCTCAACACCTCGGAAGGAAGCTATTCCGGGAGCCCGGCGTTCCCCTACTTTTCCGCGAACGTGATGACAAGCATCAGTACAAGCAATGTTGTCTCGCTCGACGCACCGTTCACGCCGGCCGAATTGGAGCGCATTCTCCGACGCAACGATGTGGACGCAGGAATGCTCCCCGACCGGCTCATCCGCCTCGCGCCGTTAGGATTCACCGATCCCAATCCCTTGAGTTCGCAGCCGCCGATCACCCAAGCCACGGGTCGTTTCCCTTATTTGCCCGAGTTGGCGCAGATGCCCAACCTGGTGACAACTCACAGTTTCGACGTGCCGGCTCCAGCAACGCTCTTCACGTCGCCCGACTTGTTAAACACTGCGCGAACGGTGGCAGCTTACGACCAGACGAATGGCATTTCTAATCCGCCGACGTCACCGGCACTCTTCAGCCATATTTCGCAGGTACTCACGACCCGCATCTATTACGAAAACAACTTGAACCACGGAACGCAACCTACGCACGCGAACCTGGATCTGGCTATCACACAACTCCTCTCGCCCGACTTGATCGGCGGCGAGAAGATGAATATCAATCGCATGCTCGGCGATGGTCAAGATGACAACGTCGCCGGCTGGAACATCACAGGTGCGAACAATGCTGTTGACGAACCAGGTGAGACCGAAGGTGGCTGGGCGGCCCTTGATGTAATTGGCGGCGTTCCCACAAACATTCCATTCGATCTCGACAATGACGGCACCGCAAATAATTTCGCGCAGAACAATTCTGTTGGGCACGACGATTTGAAGGCGCGCCAACTTCTCGCGCGCCACTTGTACATACTACTGATGTTGTTCAAGGATCCGGGCTTTGTCATCGTCGCGGATCTCAACGGCGACATGCAACCGCCGACGACCGCGATCATTCAAAACGGTCCGAGAACCATCTATGCGCAGGACATTGATACGGCGTACTACTTTGCCCAGTGGGCGATCAACGTGGTCGATTTCCGCGACCGCGATGCCATCATGACGCCCTTCGAGTTTGACGTCGATCCGTTCTTCGACAACGACGGCAATGCCGCAAACACGACTTGGGATGTAGACGGCGTCCTTAACTCCTCAGTAAGCATTGGAACAACCAGCACCGATGACACACAGCTATATCGTGGACTGGTGTGGGGTGCGGAGCGTCCCGAACTTTTGATCACCGAGACGTTGGCGGCACATGACCGGCGCACGCGAGATACCCCGAATGGCACCCCTGCAGGGACCATCATTACCTCCCCGCCAAGCCCCGACCAGGACTTCGATCAAGTGCGGCGCCCCCAGGGATCGCTCGTCATCGAACTATTCAACCCTAATCCTCCCCTGGCCGTTGGCAACAAGCTTGCAGGCCAAGCTCCGAACGAGCTGTACGCCTCGGCGGGAACCGACGCGCTGGGCGCTCCGATGTTTGGAGTTAATCTGGCCTTGCAAACGCCGAGTAGCGCTGGAAACGTTTATCCGGTCTGGCGACTGGCAACGCTCAGCCGCGCCGCGGCATTGTCGCTGCCCCCCAATACGCCACCGGGTGGGGGCACAGCTAAGGCTCTTCCCACGCGGCAACCCATTTTGCCGCATCCAGCGACATTACCTCAGTACCCGCTTGCCTCGGCGACGGCATCGTACCCACTGCCAACGCTCCCTTACCCAAACCAAATTGCAACGACCACTTTTCAACATAATGAATCGGTGATCGATCGCGTAGCCTATTTCACTCAGCAGCCGACAATCGGCGCGATTCCGCAGATGGACGTCGAGGCGTATCGGCAGTTCTACGCGATGCCCAGTGTCGCGCCAGGTGGCACAACGCCGCCTATCATTCCACCCAACCGCTACGCGATTGTCGGCCCCGGTTGTTATGAAGTGGACCCCTATTTACCGGCCGGTGCCCCCCCGGGCGGCGCGATTCTGCTGGGCCAGCGCAGTTTCGCGAACGACAGCGACCCGACGGGCCTCAACTACCCGTCGACGATCAAGAACACGTATCAAAAGCGGATCATCCTGGACCCGACTTTAGGTGCAAACGCCGTTTCGGTCCATCTCGACATGATAGGCACCAATTATGGCGCTTATTCGTTTCCCGGCGAAACGAAGCCGGCCATTGCCATCCCGATGGCGCCACTGGCGTTTACGGGCAATACGCCCGCGCAACTGACACAGTCGACCGGCTATGCATCGGCGCTTCGCCTACTGCGGTTTAGCATCACGGAGCCAAGCATCGGATATCCGGTCCCTGTCGGACTACAACTTGGCAGCGCGCCTGCCTGGGATGAGAACGGGTATTACACCACGACGCAGGTCCAGGGAACGCCTTACGACTCGACGAACTCAAACAACTTCCAACCATCGAATGATCCGAACGACGTCTTACGGCAGCAGGCAATTATCAGCCCGGCGACTGCGGACAGCACGCAGTACAACTACACGATCGTGTACCTCCAGCGACTTGCCAATCCGCTGTTGCCGTGGGACCCGAACGCCAATCCGTACATCATCGTGGATCAGATGTGGGTCGATCTGACAGCGTACAACAGCGAGAAGCATACCAACACGCCCCTACAACAAGTGATGAACGGTAGTACTACTTTCAATGAACCGCTTCCCGGGGGCAATGTAAACGCCCCCTCGTTTACATTCGACACGCGACAGCGTGCGCCTGTTCCGGCGGCGATCCCGGGTCCTGCGAACGCATCGAACACTCTGACAGGTCCGATTCCAACAGCGCAAAATGCATTGAGCACTAATAACCTTTGGTATCCGTTTGGTTCACCTCCCACAACTGGAGCGCCCTACGGCGGGACGGCGCCGACCCTTCCGCTCGGGAACGCAACCATTGGATACCTCAACTTCGAGTACGGGGACTATGCAAAGTCGGTCTCGCGCATACGGCCGGGCCAGTTTCAGGTATATGGATCGTTGTTCCTTGCGCAAGAATACTACGGCGACCCAACGATTCCGTTCCCTTGGTTGAATTGGAACGATCGTCCGTACGTCAGTTCGAAGGAGCTCATGCTTGTCCCCTTGGGTAGTCCGACGAGTCTTCTTACCGAGATGACCGTGAATGGCCCCTATATGACAGGCACGCTCCTCAATCCCACGACGGCTGGCCCGATAGAGCCGACCAACCCCACGCCGCTGAACGATCTATTGCCGAAGGGAGAATTCGGCCACTTGCCGAATTTCTTCCACTCACCGCGATACCTGGTGAATGGAACACGGACGGACCCCCTCGGCAATCAGACATATCCCAACGCACAGCCGGTCGCATCTGCCAACTTCTATCGGCTGCTGGAATTCGTTCATGTGCCGTCCCGATTTGCCGGTACGGAGACGTGGTTTCCGCCGCTCGTCATGGAAGGCAACGATGCAGGATACATTCCACCCAACGGCTTACCAGCGCACCAATTCCATCCGCCGTTTAATCGCGTGTCGCGATTTCGTGATCCTGGTCGGGTGAACATAAACACAATCTTCGATCCGTTCATATGGCAAGGGATCATTGATGATGGTTATTCGGCAAATACAAGCTCACCTCCCTGGCGGAATCTGTGGAAACTCATTTGCACGAGCCGGCAAGGCACGACGATCCGCGCCAACGACGGCAATGCTGCGTATTTACGGACGGCTCTTGTGAATTCGCTTGGCCCGAATGCCAGCAATCCGACTACGACTACTGTCTCACCAAGTCTATTTAGCGCGCCATTCCGCTCGTACGCCGGGCACACGCTTGTCCCGTTGGACAGCATGCGCACCGGAAATGACACGACGCGACAGACGTGGGGAGATCGAGAGATCGACAGCACTATGCTTCGCGGAACGATGTTACCCGGCGATCCGGCTCCGTCGACTCAACCCGATCCCACTGGGGCTGCAACGGACGGGTTTCCCTCACAGAATGCGCCAAACTATCCGCTATTTGAATACCCTGGCTGGCCTGGCCAGACTGGAATACTGCAATGGTGGGAGCTTAGCGGTACTTCACCAGCGGTTGATCCAACGCAGAACCCGTACTTCGCCTACAAGGCGTTCACGCGTTTAGACAACCTTCTGACCACACGCTCGAACGTCTATGCGATTTGGCTGACGGTCGGTAATTTCGAGGTCACGCCGGCGCCAAGTAATGATCCGCAGCGCAGTGTGAAGTATCCCGACGGTTGGGTGCTGGGGCAGGAATTGAATTCCGACACGGGGGACATTCAGCGGCATCGGTCGTTCTACATGTACGACCGCACGATACCTGTCGGCTTCGAGCGCGGTGAGAATCACAACGCGCACCGCGGCATCTTGCTAGAGCGGTTTATCGAATAGCTGGCTGGATAAACGATACGCGAGCGTGTGAAGTGGTTCCCATCGCCTGATCGGCGATGGGCAATGGGGCGTCGTCACGTCCTGACGGAGTCTGCGGCTTGCTCCCTTCCGATGTGAAGTGACGTGGACCGTCAATACCGCAAATGCTCACGGCATCCGATAACCGCGTCGGATGAGATGCCGGAAACGTCGACCAGAGTGCTGTGACGGATGAAACTTATTCTGAGACAAACTCCTGAATGATCGTCACTTCGCGGATCTGTTTGCTATCAGGATCGAAGCAGCGAATCTTGACCTGAATGCCGCGCAGCGGAGCCGTATACGGCGGCGGCGCCTCGAGCTCGCCCGGGTCATCGACCAGGCCGTCACTGTTGTCATCAACGCCATTAGTCCCCTGGTCAACGATGCCATTACTGTCCTGATCGATGCCATCATGTTCGTAGGCCCACGAACCTGTGTCATAGATCGCGGCAGCGGGAATCCACGAGCTGTTACTGCTGGGCAGATAATTCAAGGAGGTTGCATCGCGTTGGTACGCATCCAGCCGCGAGCGCGCATCGCCGGGGCCGAAAAATGAAGTGGTCGACGACATTGCCGGCGCCGGCAGCGTTCCGTACTGCAGGAACGTGCTGAGTTGTGCTGCTGTCGGCGCTTGAACGGGGCAAGGAAACAGCGGAGGAACGATGGGTGCCCCGGAAGGCGGATTGGAGACGCCCGTGAGGACTACCTGAGCCACCGGATTGTTAACAGACCCGAGACTTGTACCACCTGTAGCTGCATAGTAGTAGGCGGCGATTCCGGCGTAATAATTTAAATCAACGTACGCACCCTGCGAGACGAGCGAGTAACTGAAGTTGCCCGACCCGCTGAGCAGCCCTGCGTAGTTGAGAACCGCTGGGGCGTAGCCCGGATCGCCGGGGGCGTAGGTTGCTACATTGCCAGAAGCGTCCGTCAGCGCAATCGTCCAAGCCGTGGGGTCCCAAACACGCACGTCGAACGACAGGACATTCGTTAAAACGATGTCGTCGGACAGCCGCGGGGGAAACGGCGTAGAGTTCGGCGCATCGAGAAAGTGGCTCAGCGTGCCCGATAGCGGGTCAATCGGCGTGCTGGCGTTGTTCAGATACATGGTTGCGGTAAATGGCGGGTTGGGATTATCCCATGCGTCGAAGACTTCGGGGTTTCCCGTGGCGGAATTCGCACCCAATAGGATTTGTTGCCCTGTCACCGCCGTGCTCACCAGGTCGACCGTGCCCGGATAGAACCAATTTTGCGACGAGCATTCGCTGAGCGTAGGCAGACCTAGCCGGCCCGTCGTCATCGCACTCCCCAATACACCAGGGGCGTACCCATACGGCGTGCTGCTGTAAAAAATTCCCCAGCCGCGCACATCATGCGGCCATCCATAGGGAGAATTCGACGGCGTGGTGGCTGGTATTCCCGAATAGAGTACCAGCAGCGGGCGATGAAAGAGACGGTTCTCGCGATTTGTGAGGTCGCTCAGCGAATTCGCCACGGTTAAGAGCGCTGTAGGGGGCGTGGGGCTGAGGTCGAATGCCGCCTTGGTCGGTAGGCCCGTGGGGATCGAGTACGAACCCGCAGCATGGACCGACAGGTCGTTATGCCCATAAAACGCATACTGAGCGGGGTAATTGGCCGGTTGAAGGATGCGCGGCGTTGTCACCGTTGCCGCGGGGGGTGACAGATAGAACTCGTTGAGATCGGGCCGTACCAGCAACTGCCGACGATAGAGCGTCGTGCCGCGAATAAACCAGGCCACTTCGGCAACCTGACTCTGAACCGTCGTGTCATTCGCAAAGACAGGATCGTAGTACCGTCCTGTAAATGGTTCTCCTTTGGTGCGCGTGGTGAACATCAATATGTCATCGTTGTCGCCGACGGTCGTATCGGGGCCGAGGTTTCCCCGCTCGTCGAGAACGAATACGGTGTTGGCGCTGGTGCCGTATTGGCCGCTAGGAGACAACGCGGGGGCCAGTTGCCCTGCCGGCCCATCGATAATCTCGAAGTACCCCTCGCCGTACTCGAACCGGCGCGGGGGGAGCATTTGTGCCGTGACGCCGGCCAGGTCGACTTGCAAGCGATTCTTGGCCGTACGCAGTTGATCGGTCATGTCCATGGTCGCATGGCTATTCGACACTCCAGTGCCGATCGCGCCGAAGATCGTCACCACGATCCCCATCAGGATTAGCGTCACGACCATCGCCACTAGCACTTCGATCAGCGTGAAGGCCAGGCGGTGCGGTCGGCAAGCCGTCGCCAGAGAGCCGCCAGTGCTGGGCAGAAATGCCAGTGAACCGTGCGCGCGACAGCGATTGGAAACGACAAAGGAAGTGCGAACAACGGGCCGGTGCATGCTCTGCTCCACGCGTGTATGAGCGCTCGAAAGAAACCACTTGCCCGTCAGTCCGCTGGCCCGCGATAACGGTCGGCAGATCGCGCTGAGACCGAGGAGCGGTTCTGGCGACCGCGACTCAAGTGATGTCCCGACGTAGACCTACTTAACTATTGCACTTGGGCCGCGAGCGTATGTCAAGTGATCTGCGGTTTCGACCAGCCGATGCGCGCGAAAAAGCAACTTCGCGGTGTTTCCACGCACATTGAGGCAGGTTTATTACCCCGCCGCGTCCCAACGCGGCTACTTCGATGGCGCCAACGGCCCACTACAGCATCGCCTGGTGCTGGATTCGCACGTCACGATTCCAACGCGGAGCATGCACTCCGTGCCGAATTATTGCGACTATTCCGACAATCGGGAGCGATTTACGGATGTTAATGGCTATTCGTAAACGGTTACACGGGCGGCCGCCGTGCAAACGGTTCATAACATGGACGTGCCGACCCGCCGGCTTGACGCACTTGCCATCCGCGACAGCAGTGCCGCGGCGTTCATCGACGACCTCTTACCCCAGCGCTTGTTGACCCCCATCGCCAGCGCCAAGTAATCGAAGCAATTCGCAAGTAAGTCGGATCTAGCCGCCGACGGTGAATCCCACTATTAGCGTCCGCCGGCGGCAATCGCTTCCCTGCATGCTGGTCGTCTCTCTCCGCTCCCGCACGTCGCGCGAGCCGTCTGTAGTTCCCCACAGGACCGCTCCGGTCTTAGGGGCGGTCTCCACCCTTTCGGAGATCCCCCAATGATCGCGATTGCTACCGTTTCAGGTACACCTTCTGTAAAGAGTCTCAACTGCTGCGATCGAGTCGTAGCCGGCCAAGAGCAGTTTCTGGTCTTACTGCCGGCCATCCGCCGTCAGGCGCGCAGGGCGTTTTGCCATTTGGGAGTCGAAGCACGCGAGGAATCCGTCAATGCCACGGTCGCCCACGCTTGGGCAGCATTTGTGCGGCTGTGTGAACTCGGCCGTTCAGAAATAGCCTATGCCAGTCCGTTGGCCACCTACGCCATCGCTCGTCTTCGGGAAGGGCGCTCGATAGGGAACCGTCTCAATTCCCGTGACGTCACTTCGATCCGTTGCCGTCGTCGGTACGGCGTGCAGATCGAAAGCCTGGACGACGGCGACGACGAATGGCGTGAAATCGTCGTCGAGGACCGTAAAGCAGGGCCCGCCGATATCGCCGCTGTACGGCTCGACTTCACAGCTTGGCTCAACTCTCTCTCCAGCCGCGATCGTCGCATGGCAGAGATCCTGGCCACGGGTGAGACCACAAGGCTGGCGGCGGAACGTGTCGGCCTATCAATCAGCCGCGTCAGTCAGCTACGCCGCAAGCTGTATGAAGCCTGGCTGACATTTCAAGGCGAGATGGGCGGCACGGAGGGGATCGCGTCGGCGTGTGCCTAAACGGAAATGTCAACGGCTCGTCGTAGCCCGCCCACTCGTTCTCTTGCCGACCTTCGGCAGGAGACGGGCGGGCCGCTACCTCAGCGAGACCTTGACCGAGATGATATGCACCATTCCACCGCCGGGGTGGCCGATCTGGAACATACGAACCGCGGCCAGAAAGCAAACCGCACTGTGATCGACACCGGTAGCCTTTGATCGGCGTGCGTCGTACAGGGGCTAGTCGCGTACCTGCTCCACTGCGAAATTTATTCTGCCGGGCGGTTGAGGATCTGGCGAGGTCGGGCGTCAAGTTATCAGCCCACACAGGATCCCCGAGAACTAGGTGTCCATCACACAGACGCCCCCCTGCACCTGGCTGCCGGCGTCGATCAACCACGTGCAGCGCGTGTACGGAGGCGAGGGTAGTGGAGTCGCGTCAGAAGTGGCACTCAGCGGCGCTATAATTCACCCTGGGCAAGCTTAAAGACAATTACATCGGGTCCCTGTAACAGCACATGGCCACGTCAGGCGCCAGTTCGAACATTCCGCGTTGGGCCGCCGCTCGAATGCAGGACCTGCATGCGCGACTGTCCTCGCAGCAATTCGGCTGGCAGATCCGCGCACGCCTCTTGACCGACGCCGAGCGTGCCTCGGTGCCGGACGACCCGCAGACGTTGGCGGACATGCCGCATATTTGGGGACGGCTACATGCCATGAGTTTGGAAAAATTCTGTGTTGGACCTAGCGCTGCGGATGAGCATCCTCACTCCGGGCGATCATCAGAGTCTGCACGTGGCACTGGGGCTCGTCGAGGCGCCAGCCGGGGGAACAGTGCCCGTGCCCGAATGGGACGATGCCGCTCACGTACTCCGCTTCCAGGGTAGGACAATTCGGCAACTCCGTCGGCCAAAGCATAGCCCCAACGTGCGCGCAATCTTGAGGGCGTTCCAAGAAGAGGGATGGCCCTCGCAGATTGATGATCCATTACCTAATGGGCGCCATCCAGGGCGTTTACGTGAGACAATTCGCTCTCTCAACCGAGATCTAGAGCAGATCCGGTTTCGCGCAGATGGTGACGGTGAAGGAGTGCCCTGGGAACTGCGCTGAGTACACTCCCGGTTATACACGCGCTTCGCACATGGCTCGCACACGGCCATGACTTCTGCTCGGCCGTAATATGAGAAGGCGCAAGACGTGCGGTGCCATTTTCATCGTTGGCGCAACCCAATATTCCGGGATGTCGACGTGCATCGCCAGTGCAGATGCTCATGTCTTGTAACGGAACCCATCGCCTAGAGAAAACGGCAAGATGCCGCGATAAGCAGGAATTCGAGCATGGACGCGCAGGATAAAGGGACAGAGACATCCGACGAACGTACTTCCTCGCCAACCCACGACCGCAGTGCAAACGCGCTGCGGCACGGTCTGGCTGGCACCAAGCACCTGCCACCCTCCCTCCAGCATGGCCGAGTGGAGGAGCTGTTCCAACGTCTCAAAGAGGAAGTTCAGCCCACGTCGTTTTTGGAAGAGCTCTCGCTCCGCGAAATCGCACGACACGCGGCGATTCTCGATGTGATTGAGGTAGGCGAGCCCGCGGTAATGCGGCAGGCGGCACACGGTATGGCCGGTCTTATTGCCGTCGATGGCGATGTCAACGAAGACCTTGCCATGGCGCTGGCAGTCACGGCCGAACCGCTTGAGCGCGTTTCGCGATACCGGCGCGCTCACGAAAAGGCATTGCACGCCGCGCTGGACCGGATTGTCGCGCCACGTCAGCCTGCAGACGAGAGGGCGCGGCCTATGCCGGCCGCTCCGAAAGACCGCCGCTTCGCCACAACGGAGGCGTATGAGTCGTATCTAAGCCAAAGGTTTTTATCGGCTACCTGGAGCTGCCCTTGGTGTGGTAGCCGTGCCGGAACTTACCGCAAACGCCTCAAAGCATGGGCATGCGCCAGCTGTAACCGAATTATCGGTCTGCGGCAGGGAACGATCTTCGCACGCTCGCCGGTTCGCCTTCAAATTTGGTTTCGCGCGATCGACGTTGTCGCTGCCGATCTAAACATTGAAGCCTGCGAACTTGCCGAACGGCTCGCGATTAAGCGCCTCGCTACCGTCCGCAAAATGCTGCACAAGATCCGCGTGGCCCTAGCCTCTGGCGAAATGACCTTACCAAACGCGACACCAATTGACACCGTCGTGCACTACGTACTCCCGAACGCCTTTTTGCGAAACGAGAACCCCACGTCGCCCACATCTCGCCGCCACGCAAATCACTTACCAGCCAATAGTTAGCAAGCGCGTCGCCCTTTGCGACTCGCGCGCGCCAAGTGTCCCAAAAATTACTTCTCTATCCACGCCATCATCAAAGGATTGGAAATGGCCGACCTACCCCTGCTCGAGTTTTCCCACGACGATCGTCAGCGTGCACCCGAAAATGATGAACCCCGACAACGGCATGCGGACGGGAACGATCGTCACAGCCAGCAGGCCGGTGGCGACCGACGCCAACGCCGTGCAAACCGAGACCCTGGGCCGATTCTCAGCGCTGCAGAGTGCCTCGCGGCGCTGACAAACCTGCTAGGACTCATCGCCATGGGCACGATCAAGCCCGCACAGGCGAACGCGATGATCGCCACCATAAACGCGTTGTTGCGACAGCATCAGGCCGCCGGCAGCCGCAATGACCACCCCACGCTTTCCGATGACGACGTTTTCCAGGTCTTTAACGACTCCCCAGAAACGTTCAACCTGCTCAGCCCCTTTCTCACCGATGAACAGATCGATCTGGTGATGCGCCGTGCCACCGAGGCCAGTGATAAAAATGAATAAATATGACTTCTGTCAGACTTTTGTGAGGCTGGACAGAGGGCCGATGCGCTTCGCAGCGCGTCCCTATCTACCGGCGATCTATGCCGTCCGCGATAGGAACCTTGTAATTCGCGCGTCACGACAAGTAGAAAAATCGACGTTCCTCGCCAATACCATTTTGTTTGAGGCTTGCGCAAACCGGAACGCTCGCATCCTTTTCGTATCGCCGCGGGCCGAGCAGGCCAGTGTCTTCAGCCATATCCGGTTAATGCCGATGGTGAGGGATAGCCCCCTCCTCGCCCGGCACCTGCTTGGCAAACAAAAAAAGCTGCCGGTCACCAACGTCACCTTTGCCAACGGCGCACAGCTCTATCTGCGTGCGGCGTTTCATTCGGCCGACGCGTGCCGCGGGCTGTCGGCTAACCTACTGTTGGTTGATGAAGTTCAAGACATTGCCGCCGGTGACCTGCCCGTGCTGGCCGAGACCCTCAGTCACGCGGAGCACGGCCGCATGATCTTGACCGGGACGCCGAAGTTGGTTGACAACCATCTCGAAGGATTTTTCAGTCAGTCAACGGCCAACTGCTGGACGATCGTCTGTGACGGCTGCCAGAACCCGGTCAGAATTGACGAACGTGCGCTGGGGCCCGTTAGTCTCATCTGCAACAACTGCCAGACGCCGCTCGACGCCGCGCACGGTGCCTGGGTCCCGCGTAACCCCCAGGGTACTTGGGGCGAGGGTTTCACGATTTCGCATCCGATGGTGCCGTGGCTGGATTTCCACGATGTACTGGAACGGCAGCGCGCCTACGATCCGGTCCGTTTCCGTAATGAGGTTTTGGGATTGCCCACCACGCTAGGGGACCACGTGGTCACCCGCGCCGAACTTGAATCGTGCTGTGGCGACGACGTTTTGTCGAATACATCGCCGTTTCTCGGCATGCCCCTTTATGCCGGCGTTGATTGGGGAGGCGGCATGGCATCCCGCACTGTGTTGGTCGTAGGCACGATGCGAAGTGATTTCACGTTTCACATCTTACACATTGCCGCTTTCCAGCCTCAGGAGGATCCGCAGCGGATTCTCGATCAAATTTCTCGTCAGTGTCGCGAGTTCCGCGTCGTCGCCCTTGCTGCCGACGGCAACGGCAATGGCCACGTCTACAACCGACTTTTGTATGATCGACTACGGCCCCAGCGCGGATTCTACTCAATCTTTTACTCCCAAGCAGAGCAGCGACCGACACCGGATGGCGTAATGCATCGCTGGACTGTAAATCGCTCCGCCTCGATAGGGGTGCTATTTGGACGAGTTAAGCGCAAGCAATTAATATTTCCCCGGCGCGCGGACGTCGATGCCTTTCTCGATGAATTCGCCTGCGAGACGGCGGTCTATGATGAGCATGCTCGCGCGATTAAGTACACCCATCCCGAGAATCAGCGTGACGATGCCATGCATGCCACGAACTATGCGCTTTTAATCGCGACCCGCGCGCACAATGCGCCCTCTTCGTCAGACTGAACTGCACGGTCCGAGCAGACGGTCGGTCGCCGGCGAAACGCGACCTCTCGGACGCCGCGTTGTGGAATACGACCTGACCTGGCCGGCAGGCTATTTGGTCTTGAGATAGCCGGCGCTGGATTGGAAGTATTTGCGTCGGCGGCTGGCCTTGGTGTCGGCGGCTTCGGCTTGTTGATTGGCCAGATCATCCCAGTTGGCCTGGCAGTAGCGGCAGCCCACCACAGCGAGATGGAACTGAATGTATTCGGCTTCGGCCGGTGCGAGCACGCCCAGCAGGCTACTGCCCAGTTCAGCCCGGGTGGGGCAAGTCAGCCGATGGCGGCGCCAGATTTCGCCGAGCGAATGGCTCCCCGCGTCCCGCCGTAGATTGATGCTGGCCAGCCGGGCGATCAAAGCGCTATTCGCGCGGGCGGCGATCTCGATGCGCGCCATCTCGTCGGGCGGCAGCGCCTCGTCCAAATACCCGTCCAGATCGGCATCGGAGAATTCGTCGCTCATGGTCGTGGTAGCTGGGTTGATGTGATCGGTGCTCTTTTGGTCGCTGACGGCGAACACCGTACAAGTCCGTGCGAGCCGCACGTTGTTCTGAGTGCTCCTCCCCTCACCTAGCCTCTCCCTCCAGGGGAAAAGGGATTTTCAGGTGGCGCTCATCACTCACTCTGGCTTTCACGCCTTAAGGAGAGCCCTCATTATTTGCCACGTGGACCTCTCACACTTTGCGCGGTCATTTATTCCTCATGCAACTCCGGGAATACGTCTTGTGGTAGGCCGCGCTCCTTGACACGTGCGCGAAGGCGGGCCAGGAAGTCGAACTTGTGGTTGGCCACGGCTTGTTCCGAGATGCCCAGTCGTCGGGCGACCTCTTTGTTCGGTAGCCCGCGGACGAACAGCAGCTCGGCACACTTGATCTTTTCCCAATCTCCTTGTTCTTTCCAACGCTGCATCTGCGTCGAGACTGCTTCGACCAGGGCCGCACTCTCCAAATTCCGGCGCTCGCCGCTGCGGGCGATGCTGCTGGCCGGCCGGGCGTTGCCTGGCAAATCCCATTCGGCACCGGATGTCGCATTGCCGGCCAGCGGCAAAGCGGGGCGGCGGCCCTCACGTCGCAAGTAATCGGTAAGCTTGTGCGCCGCGATCGAAAACAAATAACCTTCCAACGGTCGAGCCACGTCATAGTTTGGCAAGCTGGTGAGAAAGCCGATGAAAGATTCTTGCACCACGTCTTCGCTCGCCGCTCGATTGCGCAACCGGCTATCGACAAAGGCCAGCAGCCGGCCTTCGAAGCGATTGATCAATTCGTTCCAAGCGGCAGGTTCGCCCGAGCGAATGCGATTCACGAGCAATGTGTCTGGCTGCGACGGAGAAGACATGCTGGGCGGCCGCTGTCGGCTGTGGGTCGAAAGAACACTCGCTCGCAAAACAAGGCCGCATTCGCAGGGCCCGCGGTCGCAGCTGGCCTTGCCAACTGCCGCCGTGCCAGTCACGACCCGCGCTGCTGCACGCCCGGGTGCCTGGCACAACGGGCGTTGGCCGCACGCCGCGATATCCGCATCACGGGGCGGGGTCATTACGGAATCCGCCGCACCGTGACCGTTGCTTCGCTCGTCTGCGGCCGGAGCAACGTCGGCAGCTTCGGCGAAGCGCCAACCAGCACTGTGCCGGCGCCCGCGGCAACAGTCGTAAGTATCACTACCGTGGCGGCGAACTGCAAGCGGCGCGTGTAGTAGCCACGCGTCATGGTGTCGAGCTTCAGGTATCCGAACAGCGTGCCCAGGATAAGCAGCACGGCACCCGCGCCGCCGGCGACGCTGAGCAATCGATTCTCGACGTCCGCATCGCGATGCATTCTTTGCATTTGCGTCTTGATGCGGCGATCGAAACCCAGCCGGACGTACAAGTTCAACATGGCGCCGACCGTCGGCGTATCGCTTTGGGAGTCCTGAACGTACCGATCTTTGACCAGATGATCCTGGATGTAGGCCGGCGGAATATGTACGACCTTACTTGCTCCGGCACCAAGGTAACTGTCGATGTAGGCATTGGTCGCCTTCTGCAATTCGGCGGGCAATTCTTCCTCGCATTCGCGAATCGTCTTGTAGGGGCCCACCACGACGGTAGTGTAATAGGTGTCGCGTTCGAGCCCGGGTGTCGACGTCAGCCAGGCCGGGGGCTGCTTGCCCTCGGCCGCTGAAGTGGATTCGGCGGACGTTGGCGCTTGCGGCGCCGCAAGGATTGTTGGCAGAGGCGGATTTGCGGCCGGTGCAATTGCCGGTAGCGCTTTAACGTCGACAGCAACTGGCGTAGCCGCCGGCGCGGGTGCGGCAACCAAGACCGCAGGGCTCGACGACGCAGATGGTGTGGGAGCTAATGGCGCCGAGACGGGTCGCGGGGGAACAGCAGCTGCCGTTGGATCAACCACGATTGCTTGCGATGCCGCCCGATCCGCTGCCGCCAGATTGCGATGTACCGTTGCTTCGACCTCGCGCGCGTCGACCATCGACCTGGTCAGCACTTTCAACGCCACAGCATCGCGATGCGTTTGATCATAAAGCGATTGCGCCATGGCAATCGCCCGCTGGGCCAATTCGCCGGCCTCGGCCAGGGTGCGGGCCACGTTCGGTATCCGCGCCGCTATGTCCTGCGCGGCGACGTTCGATTCTGCGACATGATTTTCCGCAAAGTTCGCAGCAGCCCCTGTCGAAGGTTTCGATTCTGCCGAATCCGCGGTGCGGTTGTCTTCGCTGGGCGTTACAGGAGTAGCGTCCACGGCCGAGTGATCATCGGCGTGGCGGCCGACATCGGCGTCGTTCTGCGCCGATTGTCGCAGGGCCCACAGGTCTTGATTATTGATTTTGGGGAACGTGTTGTTGCGAAATCGTGCATGTTCCGCCAAGTGCTCGACGCGATTCCAATCCCAATCTTTCCCACCACGGAAGTGGTTTACAGCAACAATAGCCAGCACAACCACGACGGCGGTCTTCCAGGGAAACCAGCCTCGCCTGCAGACGCCCTGTGCGTTCACACGACGACGCGACGGTCGCACACAACGGCTCACCACTACGATGGCCGCCACGATCAGAATCCAACCGAACGTAGATGGTTCGGCTGCGAACAGGGCCACCTGAGATAAAGTTCGCGTCATACCGAAGGCGAACATTCTGTCCCCCTTCTAGGGCTTAAAAACTCGTGGCCGGCGCATTGGCGACGCGGGCCACGCGAAGTTGCGGATCGATCCACGGACTAGACAACTGTACCGCCAACGAAATCGTTCCGGCGATCATCATGCCCCACGGCTGCGGGAATTGCCAGACACAATTAACAAGCGCGGCCGCTAGGACGCACACCGTCACGGACCACAGGCTGAGCCGGCTTGAGCGGAGCGGATCGGCCTGCTTCCACCAGCGAACGATAAAAAACAAGAATCCGAAGTAGGCCAGATAACCCATCACCTCGGGCTGCCCCTCGACGTTGTAAGCGCCACGTCCGTCGATCTGCACATGCGGCATATCGACTTCGTTGTCGAGCACGATCCTCATCAGCTTGGGTCCGGATTCAAAGGCTACCAAGCCGAATATCAGGCCGATTCCCAAGAGAACAAACCGCCGCAGCACGGCATCACCTTGGCGACCTTCCCAGAACTTGGCGGGGATCAAGACGCCCCAAGCCCCCAGCGTGCCGCAGAGGCCAAGCCATGAATACTCGGAATAAAACCGCTCATCGCGATGTTGCACAATGAACATCAAGAGTGCCGCGGCAGCCGAGACGGCGGCGGCCAACAGCAACGAGCCCACTAATTCGGTAAAGCTTTCACGAGGCGATTTGTGTAGCATCTCGCGCCGCGCGGAATCCCGACGAGCGATACGGCGCTCGCGGCGGGTATAGGTCGCCGCACGCGGCTGAGGGGGTGGCGGACCGGCCGCGGCTCGAGCCTGAGCCGCTGCGGGTGGTACGCTCCGCGGTGCCGGTTGGTCGGCAGTCGGGGGTCGTGGAGCGGGGGGCTTTGTGCCAAGCCAGCCTGCAAGCTTCATTCCGCCCAAGAAGAGCCCGGCGAGGATCACCACGCGGAACCCGTTTACAGAAACCGTGGTTCCTTCAATGCGCGATACCATCGAGAGACCAATAAACGCAGCAATCGCCAGTAGCACTTTGGAACGCGTCTGGAGCGGCGTCCACCAGTCGACAAACCGTCGAAAGTGGTTATGCGACTCCGGGCTGCCTGGACCGGCAACATGCACCGGACGCACCGGCTGGGCGACAGGGATCTTTCCCTGGGGCGGGATCGGTGGTGTACCGGGGCTGTGCAAGATCGTTGTCTCGGCCAGCGCGGGTTCCGGCCTGGGACGCGACGGCAACAACTGAGGAACCGCAGGCCGCGTTACATTGGCGGGTAGCGCTGCGAGAAACTCGGTAACCGAATGAGGCCGTTGCTGCGGATCTTTGGCCAGCGAACGCGCAACGAGACCCCGGAACTCCTCAGGGACACGACTGACGTCAGGCTCGGCCGTGAGATGCTTCATCAGCACCTCGCCCACGCTCTCGCCCTCGAATGGCACCTGGCCGCTGAGCAATTCGTACAGGATCACGCCCAGGGCATACAGATCGATTTCCTTGCCGTAGCGGCCATTGGCAATTTCGGGCGCCATGTAATGCACGGTGCCCACGCTTTCGGTCTGGCCACTGCGACGACTGGCGGAAATGAATTTCGACAGTCCGTAATCGCCGATCTTTACCTGACCATCGTCGTTAAAGATGTTGCCTGGCTTGAGATCACGGTGCACGATTCCTCGATCGTGCAAATAGGCAACGCCGGCGGCAATGCCGTGAAACCATAGCAAGGCCTCGGGGATGGGCATGCCCTGGGGCTGTCGCGCCAGCACATCCTCCAGGCTTTCGCCCGAGACGTATTCCATCACAACCCAGTTGTCGCCGCGCTCGTCGACTTTAACGTCGTACAGCGCCAACAGATTCGGGTGCTTTAGGTTGAGACATTGCATCACGCCGCGCAGCTCAATATCGAGGTTGCGGCGGATCAGCTTGAGCGCCACCTCTTTACCGGCGTCGCTTGTGGCGTAGTAAACTTCGCCGAATCCCCCTTGGCCGACACCTCGTTTGATCGTGTACCCCTCGAGGGGCCGCGAACCACTGGTGTAGGTGAATTTCATCGCTGCGGCCCGGGGGACTGGAGAGTACTGTAATTCAGCTGCTGGGAGGTCCATGGGATCCTCACTCACTACATCTAACGTAGCGGCTGGCTCGTTCATTTGTCCAGAAATCGCAAGGTCTTATGGCAAAACAATTAGCGCCGCAGTATCGACCCCGTTCCGGGTGGTCTGACGGGGGCGCTTAATTCGCCCAAAACTGTACCTGTCGCAACTGATCCCGATGCCTCTTCCCAGCGCCGGCCGTAACCGCTGTTCGTCGGCCAGCATGTTCCGCTCGCCGGCCGCGTGGGCCGGCCATCAAACATTCTCCAAGCTCAGCGAAAAATCCTCGCCCACGATTTGCGACGATCTGGTGATCGTCGTCCGATCCTCGACCGCCACACTATCCACCTCGAAACGACCGGCGGTGCGGCAATGCAGGGTGCCTCCCTGAGGAAACAAAACTACGTCCTGTGGCCAGTCCCGGCAAACGATGTGCGACGTGCTGCCCGGCCCCAAAATGCACGACTCGGCCATTAACAACACGCAATCGGTCCTGGGCAATGTTCGATGGTGACTGATAAACTCCAGCCGCGCCGTGCGGCTTAACGGGTTGGGGATGCGGAAGCGCATCTTCACGCCATCCCCCAGTTCGATCTGGCTGCCGTCGACGAGTAACGTCGCGTGATCGACGGCTCGGCCGTCAACGTGTGTTGTGCGGCCCGGCTCGATCACGTAGCTCTCACCGTCGCGGCGAATTTTCGCATGCAATCGCGATATGTCAGCCAACACGGGCACATCAACGTAGCTGCCCTGTACCGGCTGGCCCAGCGAGACCACATCTCCCTGGCAAACCAAATAGCCTCCGACCCCGTCTACCCACAACAGAAATCTTGGAGAGGGTGTTTCGCCCACTGACGGATCTTCTTCAATGGCAACCATTTGAGCATCTTGCGCCGCGTGACCGAGTGGAGTGCGCTGAATGCCCAACTGCGCAGCCACGCCAGCCGGCGACGGCGACAAGCACGCACCGACTACAGCCCACGCCCGTCGACGGGCATCCAATGCCGCGACGTGTTCTGGGCTGATGTCTAGTATCGCCTCGGCGTGGGCCAATCCAAGTGTCCAATCTTCTTTTGTGAGCGCTGAGTGCAACTGCTCCACCAAACGACGGACACTGGCCCCCCGCGCCAGGCAGGCCTTTCGAATCTCGGCTAATACTTGCCAATCCGGCCGTAAGACGAGCGCGGCAGCGATTTCCTCTTCAGCTTTGGCAAACTGGCCCGTTTGGCAATGGCCTTGGGCAGCAAGTACCTTGGCGGCAGCTTCACGCACCAGGCGAAACTCGCGCCCCCCCGCCCCCTGGCGATGGAGCGCCTCGAGACGGGCCATCGCCGCGGCGGGCTCACCTGCCTTTAAATAGGCTTCGGCTTCGCGCATTCCGGCTTCGACGAATTGCTGTTTTAGCCGCGCTACCTCGGCATGTTCCCCTCCCAGCTGCTCGGCCGCCAAAAGGTCCTGCCAGCCAGCCATCGTGGCACCTGTCGCGAATCTTTTTTCAGCACGCTCGGCCATTTCTTGCGCCACTTTGGCCATGAGTCGCTTGGCGGGCAGAAATTCGAGCAATCCCCGCTCGTTCAATAACCGACTGGCTTCTTCCAGGCGGCCGTCGCGCAGCGCCTCTTCGGCCTCTCGCACTTTGAGTCGCCACGCTTGGAACATTCCAACATCTCCAATAACTCGCCGGTGCCCAAGACTGAGGGCCATCGGCGCCGAGTTCCAGAATCTCCCTCTGGCTGCCCCGTTCGTTGAACCCACACGCTATGACTTCGTCGTATTCAAAAACGGCGGCGAGCCCGATGCGTCGTGCCTCGCCGCCGTCTGCCTGCTTTGGGGTTGACGATATTCGGCACGCAGAGGCCGTAGACCGAGTGACGTCAGTCGGCACTCGGCGGAGTGGCGTCCGCAAGCTTCTCGCCAGTATCGAGTTGGAGATATTCAGTTACTTCGTCCAGTAAATTGTCGCTGGCAGCTTCCGAGAGGGGGATTTCTCCATGAAAGGATCCCTCGGCGCTCGTCAGTCGCTCGGCCACGTCCAACCGAGTGCGCAGATCCGTGATGAGTTCCTTGACGCGGCTCAACCGGCTGTCGTCGAACGCATAGTCGCTCGTCGTCTGCGCAGCCTCGATCATCTTCAGTCGAGCTTCCAAATGCTCGACGTCCACCTCCAGCTTACGCTTGGCAGCCAACATGCCGTCGAGCTTCTCGCGGGCGGCAGCCAGGCTGCGCTGGCGTGCCTGTTCGATTTCCTTCAGACTGGCCAGGGTTGCATCTGTCGTCTTGAAGCGCTCGAAGCGATTCGCCAAATCCGATTTCACCTGCACGGCCGAGTACTGACGACCGGCATAATGAAATACGCTGTTCCCTGTACCTAGATCGTTCTTCAAGCGCACGAGCTCGTTTCGCTCCTTGCCCAAACGTGACTCGGTCTGTGCAATCTGCTTGTGCAACTGCTCGACCTCGACTTCTTCCTTGGCGATGACGTGCATGTTCTTACGAATGTCAGGGACCAGTTCCTTGACCATCCGCCGGGCCCGATCGATCTCGAAGTCCAGCGGCACGCTGCTGCGTACGGTGTCCTTCATTCGACCAGCAGTCGTTCGAAAGTAGCTCAACGCATCACGTCCGAAGAAAACCGAACTGACCAGGCAAATGCCAACGCCGGCGAGAATCGCCTTCTTGATCATCGCAACACCCTCCCTTTCTCGAATGCCAACAGCCGTTGTGCTTTACGCGTGAACCCCCAAGGGCTGGTGGTTTCGACCCCAGCGGGCCTTGCATGGCACGCCGTGCGGAAAGTACCAACCGCGGTTAGTTTTTCGCCGGTTGCATTCAACTATTTGGCCGTTGGCCTCAAGTTTTCTGATAGCTGTCTCTTAAGGCGAGAATTGAATGTTCGACTGTCCGTTTCCACCCAACGACACGGTCATATCCATAAACTTCTATTCAATAGTCGTTTACGTCGAGTAAATGCGTTCAAATTCGTCGACCTTTGACAATCGGACGGCTGCTGCTTACCATTCAGTGGATGGAAAGACTGAATATTTCGTAATGATCGTTTTTCTCGTAAATGCGGCTGTCGTTCGCCCAACGATGGTCAATCCGACTCACGCCGCGCATCGCCGCCCACGGCCCAAAATGCTGCGGTGTCCTGAAACATCGGGGGAACGTTGCCCCCGTTGGCACCGCGAAAACTGCTCTCGCGGATGGTGAAATGCGTACCCCGATTGCGAGCCCTTGGCCCCAGTTGAAGGCTGCCCTGCCCCCGCTAGCTGCCTTTTTGTTTCTCGTCGGGCTGGCCGTGTGGGGCCACGTCACTCATTGGAAACTGGGGCTCGGCGATACGTCTTGGACTGCCGTTGCTGGGTCGGGCAGCACCGCAACGCGGCTGGCCGCCGTAGAGCAGCCCCTGCCGGCGCTCGCCGCAGGCCCGGTCGCTCAAGGATCAGTGGCAGAGCCGCATCAGGTTACGGCCGAAACCATGCAGGCCACACGCATTCAATTTCCTACGGTCGAGGCCGTCCGCAAGGCCGACATCCAGACCACAGCGGTCGAAGAACGGGCCATCGATCAGGAGATCGTTGCGAACGGCGTTATTAGTTACGACGAAACGCGCACTGCCCAGTTGTCGGCACGCGTCCCCGGCACGGTCTGGAGGATCGAAAAGCAGCTCGGCCAGCCGGTTAAAAAGGGAGACGTCCTGGCCATCATCGAAGCCATGGACATCGGCAAGGCCAAGGGCGAGCTGCTACAAGCCGTCGTCGATTATCAATTAAAGCAAGGCATCGCCGATCGACTGCTCACACAGCAATCGTCTGTTCCTGAGCGCCAGCTCGAAGAGGTTCAAGCCGAAGCACGGTCCGCTTATATCCACCTGGTTAACGCCCAACAAACGTTACTTAATCTTGGCTTACCCATCCGTATCGACACCCTCGAGGACGTGCCCGACGACGAGCTGGCAGGGCGTATTCATTTTCTCGGATTGCCCGAGTCGATCGCCAGTACGCTTGATGCGGAAACGACCTCGTTCAGCCTCGTTCCGTTATTGTCACCACTGGACGGTGTGGTCATTGGCCGCGAAATCTCGCTGGGCGAGATCGTGTCTCCCTCGGCCGAACAATTTGAGGTGGCCGATATCAGCCGCATGTGGATTCTGCTGGACGTACGTAGAGAGGATGCGGGGCTACTGAAGCTTGGCCAGCGGGTGGCATTTACGGTCGATGGCGCCGGGGTTGAAGTAACCAGCACCATTTCCTGGATCAGTTCCGAGATCAACGAGAAGACCCGCACGGTCCCGGTGCGTGCCGAAGTTATCAATCCTTTGGTTCATGACGATCAGCAACCGCGCCAAGAGCGACGCATGCTGCTTGCGCACTCATTTGGCACCGGTCGGGTTCGCGTCCGCGAGGTGCCTGCGGCCGCTCTGGTTCCGAAAGACTCCGTGCAGTGGGAAGGGCGCCGCTGGGTGGTGTTCGTCAAAGTTGACGACACGACGTTTGAAGCCCGGCCCGTGGAAGTGGGCATCTCGTTGCGCAACCAGGTCGAGATTCGCAGTGGCGTCGTGCCCGGCGACGCAATCGCTACAACCGGCAGCCACTTACTAAAGTCCGAAATCGTTCGCAGCCGGCTCGCATCGCGTCAATAAACGGGGGGCAGCACTCTTTCATGACGCGACCGTTGCTTGCCAATTCGGCCTGCGCATCACCCCCCGTCCGTTGCGCTCTACGGCGGTGGGAGGTTTAATGCTCGCCTGGCTAATCGACTGGTCCCTGAGGCGGCGCTATGTCGTATTGGCCTGCGCCTTGGGCGTGGCCCTGGCAGGGATTCTTTCGCTGCGAAGGCTCAATATCGATGCCTTTCCGGATACGACGCCCGTTCAGGTGCAGATCAACACCGTGGCGCCAGCGCTCGTGCCAGAAGAGGTCGAACGGCAGATCACTTATCCGATCGAATTGGCGATCAGCGGAATGCCGGGCTTGGAACAGCTTCGTTCTGTTTCGCAATTTGGTCTCTCGCAAGTCGTGGTCACGTTCGTCGATGGCACCGATATTTATTTCGCCCGCCAATTGATCAACGAGCGACTGGGCACCGTCGAGATCTCTGTCGGCATCGATCGGCCGCAGATGGGTCCTGTCTCGACGGGCTTGGGAGAGGTGCTGCAATACATGCTGGTGAGCGAAGGCAAGGACCTCGCCGAGTTGCGCACCATGCACGACTGGGTCGTGAAGCCAGCCTTACGCCCGGTGCCAGGCACAGCAGAGATCAATTCCTGGGGTGGCTTCAAGAAGCAGTATCAAGTGCGCATCGATCCTACGCGCCTGATCAAACATGACCTGGCTTGGGAAGCGGTCATGGAGGCCGTGCGCAAGAACAACCTCAATGTCGGCGGTGGCAGCATCAACCGTTCGGGCGACATGCTGCTCGTACACGGTGTTGGCCGCACGAATACCATCGAACAGATAGAAGACATCGTGGTTACCGCCCGGGCCGGCATCCCCATTCGCGTTCGGGATGTGGCCGATGTCGCTATTGGCCATGAAATCCGGCGCGGAGTCGTCACGGCCAACGGCCAGGGAGAGGTGGTGCTGGGTCTAGGCTTCATGCTGATGGGAGAAAACAGCTACGCCGTTACTACTCGCCTTGCCGACAAGCTTTCGGAGGTCAAAAAGGACCTTCCGGCCGGCGCGCGACTGCAGACCGTTTACGATCGCACCGAGCTGGTCGATCACGTAATCGATACCGTCCGGCGCAACTTGCTGGACGGGGGCCTGCTGGTGATCATTATTTTGTTTGTTTTCTTGGGCGACCTGCGGGCCGGACTGATCGTGGCCTTGGCAATTCCCATGGCCATGCTGTTCGGTTTCTGTGGCATGCTGCAAGCGGGAGTGGCTGGCACGCTGTTGAGCCTGGGGGCGATCGATTTCGGAATTGTCGTCGATAGCTCGGTGGTCGTGGTGGAAAACATCGTCAAGCGGCTCGGCCATCATGGCTCTGCCCGCGGGCTTGAGCGGCTGCGCATCATTCGCGATGCAGCTATCGAAGTTCGCACGCCCACCGTATTTGGCCAGCTGATCATCATGATCGTCTATCTGCCGATCCTTACGTTGCAAGGCGTGGAAGGCAAGATGTTCCGACCAATGGCGCTGACGGTGATGTTCGTTTTGACGGGATCGCTGATCTTGTCGCTCACGCTGATGCCCGTAGTCGCCAGCCTGGTGCTACCGACGCATATCGAGGAACGAGACTCGCTGCCGGTTCGCTGGGCACGTGCGCTGTACGCACCTGTGCTCAGGCTTTGCCTGAACTTTCGCTACATGGTGCTGGCCGTTGCGGGCGGGGGATTGATTCTGGCCGCCACGCTGGCTTTGTCGTTTGGGTCCGAGTTCGTGCCAAGGCTATCCGAGGGAGCCATCGTCATTGGCATCATCCGCCCCCCCGGCACTAGCCTGGAAGAATCAATCCGTGTAAATACGCGGATCGAGCAGATGTTGCTCGATTTGTTTCCGGACGAGGTTTCGCACGTGTGGAGCAGAGTCGGCGCGCCCGAAGTTGCCACGGATGCCAGCGGCGTTGAAGCCACCGACCTGTTCATTTCTTTAAAACCCCGCGAACGCTGGCGGCGGGCACAAACTCAGGATGAACTCGTCGCGCTGATGGAACGCGAGGTTGCTGACATACCGGGGCAGATCAATTGGTTCACGCAGCCGATCGAACAGCGTATTAACGAAATGATTTCCGGCGTACGATCGGACGTTGCCGTGAAGCTATTTGGCGATGACTTCGACACGCTCGTAAAATACGCCCACGAGTTGGAAGGAGTGCTGCGCGGCGTGCGCGGCTGTGTGGATCTGGCCACGGAACAAATTGCGGGACAGCCAGTCTTACAGATTCGCATTCTGCAGGATCAAATTGCTCGCTATGGCGTGTCGTCGCGCTTTGTGCTCGACATCGTCGAATCCGTCGGCGGTATCGAACTCGGGGATGTGGTCGAAGGGCAGTTGCGATTTCCGCTTACCGCGCGATTGCCCGAGGAATTGCGCTCGAAGCCGGAAGCGATCGCCGATATCTTAATTTCAACCCCTGAGGGTGAGCGAATTCCCCTCTCCCGATTGGCCGAGGTCCGCCTGATCGAGGGCCCCAAGACCATCTCGCGCGAATGGAGCAAGCGTCGCATCACGGTGCAGTGCAACGTGCGTGGCCGTGATGTGGGAAGCTTTGTCGCCGAAGCCCAGGCACAAATCGGTGCCCAAGTCCAATTGCCCGACGGCTATCGCATAGACTGGGGCGGGCAGTTTGAAAATCTACAACGTGCTAAAACACGCCTGACGATTGTGGTTCCGTTGGCACTGGCCATGATCGTGGTGCTGCTGTTTTTCACGTATCACAACGTGACAGATACAGCGATTGTTTTCGCCAGCGTCCCGTTCGCGTGCATCGGTGGAATCGCTGCCTTGGCGCTGCGCGAGATGCCGCTGTCGATCTCGGCCGCGATCGGTTTTATAACGCTGTCCGGCGTGTCGGTTCTGAATAGCATGGTGCTCGTGTCGGCGCTGCGTCAATTGCTCACGGACGGAATGCCCGTTACCGAAGCAATTCCGCAGGCGGCGCTCTCGTGCCTGCGCACGATTATTATGACGGCGCTCGTGGCCAGCGTCGGCTTTATCCCCATGGCCACCAGCGTGGGTACGGGCGCCGAAGTACAACGTCCGCTGGCCACGGTCGTGATCGGTGGTGTCATTTCCAGCACGCTAATGACACTGGTCGTGCTGCCGGCGATCTACCTGGTCGTCGGTTCGCGCGGCAAGGTTGTTGCGTCGGGGAATTGAAGTGGCGGCGCGGCAACAGCTTGCTCGTCGTCGGCTTCACCCGTGAGCGGCCTATCGCCGCGCGATGTTACGCTTATCTTTCGACCCCGGTCCACCACGGCCAGGCCCAGGATGGTGAACGTCACTCCCAGAGCCAGGCTGGCAGTCACGCGCTCACCAAAAATGGCTACTCCGGCCAACGCGGCCACGGCCGATTGCGAAGCACTGACGGCGTTCACCTGCACGATCGAGACCAACTGCAACGCCTTGGTTAACGTAAAGAAACCAACGGCGTTGAAGGTTCCGGCAATGAACATCACACCGATATCGCCGAGGGCCGTCTCGTCGAGCCCCGTCCATCCGACACGTGCCACGCTCGCCAACCCCAAACTGATTACCCCCATGCTGCTTACGGTTGCCAGCACGACAGGCATCTGCATCGAGCCGGTCACCAGGCGTCGGATCGTGACGTTGAGCACCGAGTAAGCCACACCCGAGAAACAGGCGGCGCCGAGCGCGAGCGTGATGGGCGCTGTTGCTTCGGCGATTTCCGCAACCTTGGGCGCCCGCTCGGCTCCAAAACTCAGGATGGCGATCGCCGTGATTAATAGTGCAATGGCTATCGCGGAGCGTGGTGTT